>CAYQUB010000008.1:0-15882 GCA_964420625.1 uncultured Bacteroidales bacterium
ATATTCTTTGGAATACCTGAACAAAATGCGTTCCATGCAATTTTGGGATGACGAGTACGCCAAGATCAAAGAATATGAACAAAAGATCAAAGAGAAGCGAGGTGAAACGGTATAATGAACATTCCTTTTCCGGAGATTTTAAAACAAGCCCAGTCCCATGAGAAGGCGATGACGGCCTTTCTTCGCGACCTGATCCGCACACCGGGCGAGTCGGGAAAAGAAGAACAAGTCATTCTTCGCATCAAGGAAGAAATGGAAAAAGTGGGGTTTGACGACATTACGATCGATCCGATGGGAAACCTGCTCGGAAAAATGGGGAAGGGAAAACATCTGATCGCCATGGATGCTCACATTGACACCGTTGGCATCGGAAACCTGGATAATTGGACTTACGACCCTTATGAGGGAAAAGAAGACGCGGAAGTCATCATCGGCCGCGGTTCCAGCGATCAGCTGGGTGGCATCGCCGCCATGGTTTACGCGGGAAAAGTCATCCGCGACTTAAAACTTCAGGATGATTACACCCTTTTGGTCACCGCTACCGTCCAAGAAGAAGATTGCGACGGACTGTGTTGGCAGTACATCATTGAAAAAGACCGGATCCGTCCGGAATTTGTTGTCATCACCGAACCAACCAACGGCCGGATTTACCGGGGACATCGGGGCCGGATGGAAATCAAACTAACCGTTTCCGGCGTCAGCTGTCACGGAAGCGCCCCGGAGCGGGGCGACAACGCCATTTTCAAAATGGCGCCGATCCTTCTGGAAATCGAAAAATTCAGCCATCAGCTGAAAAACGACGCTTTCCTTGGGAAAGGGACGATGACGGTCAGCGAAATTTTCTTCAGCTCGCCTTCAAGGTGCGCGGTCGCGGACAGCTGCTCGATCTCGATCGACCGGCGTCTGACCCAAGGCGAAACTTATCAATCGGCTTTAGAAGAAATACGAAATCTTCCGTCGGTTAAATCCGCTTTGGGGAAAGTCGAAATGTATGATTATGAACGTCCGTCTTACACTGGACTGGTTTATCCGACGCAGGCCTATTTTCCGACCTGGGTCCTTCCGGAAAACCATGTGGTTTGTCAGACGGCGGTCGAATCGTTCCGCGGGTTGTTTGGAAAAGACCCAGTCGTAGACAAATGGACCTTTTCCACGAACGGCGTTTCCATCATGGGACGCCACGGCATTCCTTGCGTCGGCTTCGGGCCGGGGCATGAAGAAGAAGCCCATGCTCCGAACGAAAAAACTTACAAAAAAGAACTCGTTGATGCCTGCGCCATGTACGCGGCCATCCCGGGAGTTTATCTTAATAATCAAAAAAGAGGAGGAAACAAATGAAACCATTGTTTAAAGGCCGACACTTCATTACTTTGGAAGAGTGGACCAAAGATGAGATCGACATTTTGCTTAAAGTGTCAAAAGATCTCAAGAAAAAGTTCTTGAATAACAAACCCACCCCTTACCTAACCAACAAAACGGCCTTTTTGATGTTTTTTGAACAATCCACCCGGACCCGAAACTCCATGGAATCCGGTTTGGCTCAACTCGGGGGCCATGCCACCTTTTTGGACACCTCGATGATGCAGATCTCCCATGGCGAAAGCGCCAAGGATACGGCCATCATTTTGTCCAGTTACGGTCATGGCATTGCTTGTAGAAACTGCTTCTGGGGAATCGGAAACAAATACTTACGGGAAATGGCCGCTCATTCGACTGTTCCGATCATCAATCTTCAGGATGACTTGTTCCATCCGATGCAAGCCCTGGCGGATCTGATGACCATCCAGGAAGTTTTTCCGACCACCCAGCATCTGAAGATCTCCATCATTTGGGCTTACGCCACCACTCACAAAAAACCGATCAGCGTTCCGCTTTCCCAGATCCTGCTGTTCCCGAGATACGGCATGGATGTGACCTTGGCTTATCCGAAAGGTTATGATCTTCCGGATTGGGCCGTCGACAAAGCCAAAAAGAATGCTTTGGAAAACGGGGGAAGTTTCCGGATCACCCATGACATGGAAGAAGCTTACCGCGGCGCCGATATCGTGATCCCGAAAAACTGGGGAAGTTGGGTCACCAACCAATCCACGGCGGTCATCGATGATTTGCTTGAATCGTATCGGGGCTGGAAGTGCACCGAAGCCATGATGGCTTTGGCCAATCCGGACGTCCGCTACATGCATGCTTTACCGGCGGACCGGGGCAACGAAGTCGAAGATTCGGTCATTGACGGAAAACATTCGATCATTTATCAGGAAGCCGAAAACCGGCTGCATACCGCCAAGGCCGTGATGGCCATGACGATGGGAAACAAATAAAAAAAAGAGCCGTTCGCGAAACGGCTCTTCAGACTGATGACAAACCCCATTTCCAAAGATGGGGTTTGTTTTTTTTCCACAATTAACCCAAAACGTCCATGAAATTCCAATTTTATGTCTTTAAAAGCTAAATATTTAGTGTTTTTGTCCCATTTTATAACCAAATAAAAATGAGCGCTGACAAAGTCAGCGCTCTGAAGAGCCGTTTCGCGAACGGCTCTTTTGTTTAATATAAAGTTTTTTGTTTTTCCTGATATTCCGAAAACAATTCCAGGCATTCATCGCGGAAGCCCTCTTCGATTTCCAAAACGTCCTTGTTGGGAAGATCATTTTTGATGAATTCACAAATGTAGTCATCCCGAAAACCGATGGCATCGGCGTCCAAAGGCCGACTTCCGTAAATGACTTTTTTGATGTTGGCCCAGAGAATGGCGGCCAGACACATCGGGCAGGGGTAAGTAGTGGTCACAATGATGCATCCGGATAAATCATGAGTTCCCAGCGCCTTTCCGGCCGCCCGGATGGCATTGATTTCCGCGTGAGCAGTCGGATCCTGATCGTGAAGCACGGAATTGGAGGCGATGGCGATGATTTTTCCGGAAGCGTCAATGATGGCCGCCCCGAACGGGCCGCCGATGTCTTGGTTCATGGTTTCGCGGGCCTTGGCAATGGCCTTGGCCATAACGGCTCTAATTTCCTTTTTTTGTTCCATACCTAATTCTCTTTCTTAAGAAAATGTATTTGAAGACCGGATTAATTATAACCGTTTTTTTGGAAATATACAATCATCCGCTTTCGAAAAACTTTTTTCAACTGCGAATTCTTGGATGGTAATGGGTATGTAATAGATGATGGCTCTTTTCTCCCAGCGGAGCGATCAAAAATTCTTTGTACAGTTCGGCGATGATCGGGTTTTCGTGAGATTTCCGGATCGGCATGCTATCGTCAACGCGGTAAATGGCATCGATCCGGTCCTGCCTGGTCTTGGTGGTCGTCCCGTAAGGCTGACCGCCCCCGCCGATGCATCCGCCCGGGCAGCACATGATTTCGATGAAGACATACGGCGAAGTGCCGTTTTTGACTTGCTCGGCCATTTTTTTTGCATTTGCAAGCGTATGAGCGACCGCGACTTTTACGACTTTGTCCCCCAGTTTGACTTCGGCCTCCTTGATGCCTTCCAATCCCCGAACATTGGTGAAATTGATGTCTTTAAGCGGCTTTTTGTTTACGACTTCATAGACGGTTCGCAAAGCGGCTTCCATGACTCCGCCGGTAGCTCCGAAAATGGCGGCGGCGCCGGTCGTGATCCCGAACGGATTGTCAAAAGGAGCCTCTTCGAGTTTATCGAAATTAATACCCATTTGGCGGATCATCTTTCCGAGCTCGCGCGTGGTCAGGACCGCATCCACATCGGGATGCTGATGATCCGAACTCATCTCCTCGCGTTCCGCTTCGTATTTCTTGGCCGTGCAAGGCATGACCGACACTACAAACAAGTCGGCCAGATCAATGTTCATTTTGTCCGCGTAATAGGTTTTGGCCAAAGCCCCGAACATCTGCTGCGGTGACTTGCACGTGGAAAGATGATCAAGGATCTCCGGATAATGCTGTTCGGCGTAACTTATCCAACCCGGACAGCAGGAAGTGATCATTGGCAATACCCCGCCCTCGGCGACCCGGCGGATTAGTTCGTTTCCCTCTTCGATGATGGTCAGATCGGCCGTGAAATCGGTATCGAAAACCTGATGAAATCCCAGCAGTTTTAAAGCGGCAACCAGCTTTCCGGTGACGATCGATCCGGCTTTGGCGCCGATTTCTTCGCCGAGGGAGACCCGGACCGCCGGGGCGATCTGGACGATGACTTTCTTGTTTGGTTCATGCAAAGCTTTCCAAACCCGGTCGGTATCGTCTTTTTCGAGGATGGCTCCAACCGGACAAACGCTTGAACATTGACCGCAGAAAGTACAAAATTCTTCGGAAAGGTATCGGCCATAGGCCGGGGTTACCGCCGCGTCATGGCTGCGGCCCATCATTTCCAACACATTTATTCCCTGGATGTTCTTGCAAACGTCGATGCAACGGCCGCATTTGATGCAGCGATTCGGATTTCGGACGATTGAAGGATTGTTGTCATCGATCGGCCGGACTTTGAGCACGGTTTCGAAGCGATTGTGATCGATCCCCAGTTTGTTGGCCAAGGCTTGCAGTTCGCAATTGAGATTTTTTGCGCAAGCGGTGCAATTGGCGTCATGGTTGGCCAGGATCAGTTCGGTGATGGTCTTCCGGGCATTGAGGACCCGAGGAGAATTGGTCTTAACGACCATTCCTTCTTTTACAATGGTCGAACAGGAGGTACTTAAACCTTTCTGTCCTTCGATCTCAACGACGCAGATTCTACAATCCGATTTGATGCCGAGATCTTCGTAATAACACAAAGTCGGGATCTTGATGTTATTGGCTTTGGCGGCGTTAAGGATGGTGGTATTTTCTGGTACGCTGATGTCGATGCTGTTGATTCGCAGATTTACCATCTTATTGCCCTCCCATATTGATCGGAAAATCGATTTGTTCTATGTAATCTTCGCGGAAGTACCTTAGCGTGGAGATGATGGCGGTCGGGGAGGTTTGCCCCAGTCCGCAAAGCGAAGTCTGGTGCATGACCCGAGCCAGCGATTCCAAACTGAAAAGGTCTTTGGCGGTGGCTTTTCTTTCAATGAATTTGTTTAAGATGATGGCGAGCTGCGCATGGCCTTCCCGGCACGGGGTGCATTTTCCGCAGCTTTCGTGCTCGAAGAAGCGAACGACGCGCATGAGAATGTCAAAAATGTTGAAACGATCGTCAATGACGATGATGGCTCCGGCGCCGGTCTTCGATTCAAATTCCTCAAATCGTTCATAATCGATGACCATGTCCAGCATGTATTCGGGAATGATCGGTCCGCAAGCTCCGCCCAACTGGACCATTTTTATTTTCCGGCCGCTTTCGGTGCCTTGGCCGAGTTCTTCAACCACTTGGCGGATGGTCACTCCGAACGGGACTTCGAAAACCCCTTTGACTTTCGCATTTCCGGACAGGCAAAGCAGTTTCGTCCCGGTCGAGGATTTGGTTCCGGTTTCGGCGTATTTCTGGCCGCCGATGGAAATGATCAGCGGGATGTTCGAAAAGGTTTCAACGTTGTTGATCAGGGTCGGTTTTCCGAACAGGCCTTTTTGGGTCGGAAACGGCGGTTTGACCCGCGTCCTTCCCGGCTTTCCTTCAATGGATTCGATGAGCGCGAATTCCTCGCCGCAGACATAGGATCCGGCTCCGGAACGGATCTCGATGTCAAAATCGAATCCCGAGCCGAGAATGTTTTGGCCGAGGAAATGATTTCTACGTGCTTCTTCGATGGCCCATTGCATGGTGCTCATCGGTAAACTGTATTCGCCCCGAACATAGAGGTAACCGTGGCTGGCCATGGTGGCGAAGGCCACGATGATCATTCCTTCGAGAATCTGATGCGGGTCGTTTTCCATTAGGTAACGGTCTTTGAAGTTTCCGGGTTCGCCTTCATCGGCGTTTCCGATCACATATTTGACTGGGCCTTTTTCTTTTGCCAACCCGACCATTTTCAGGTAAGCCGGGAATCCGGCTCCGCCCCGGCCGCGCAGCTTGGAAGCTTCAACTTCCTCGATCAGTTTGATTCGATCGGTTTTCAGGGCTTTTTTTAAAGCCGCATAGCCGTCGGTTCGCAGATAATCGTCAATCGAAAGCGGATTGATGAGTCCGCAGCGCTTGGAAATGACTCTTTTTTCGATCATGGCTGTTTCCCCGAGTATTCGGAAATGATGACTTTGATTTTGTCCGGATTCAGATTCGTATAAGTTTTTCCGTCGATCCGCATGGCCGGGGGCTTGTCACAGCAGCCCAGGCAGCTGGTCAGTTCCAACGTAAAAAGACGGTTCGGAGTAGTTTCTCCGACTGTGATCCCCAGCAGGTTTTCTAAAACTTTCAGGATGCTTCCGGAATTGTTTAAGAAACAAGGAATGTCCTTGCAAAGCTGAATGACGTATTTTCCCCTTGGCACAAAAGAGAAGAAGGAGTAAAACGAAATGACGCTGCACACTTTGCTTTCGGTGATGTTTAGGTGTTTGGAAATCAACAAGATTTCTTCCTGGTTGATGCAATGGTCGTCTTTGGTGGCTTGATATTCCAACAGAATCTCGATCAGCTGATCTTCGGACCGGGGATGTTTTTCCAGAATCAATGGTAATTGCATTATTATCTCCTATTCTTGTTTTTTGTTCATGAACAAATATCAATGTGGCAGAAAAAACCGCGTTTTTCTGCGATAAACTAATATAGGCCGTAAAAAAAGGGCGAACAAATCCAGAACGGTATCGTGATTTTTCCCTTTCATTTGGGCCAAATCACGCGGTTGCCAGTTAAATGTTTCCTTCTTTTCCTCCTTTCGAGTCATTTTTTTAATTTTAACATCCGGATGGGCATTTGTCAATCGCAAACCCGCAATTGAAAATGATAGCAGATCGTTTTCATTAGCTGATTATTAGAGAAATAAATAGCGGAAATTCTCGTCAAACCGGAAAGCGATTTCATAAATTGAGCCGCAAAAGACATTTTGATGTGGACTTTTGGACAATATCGTGTTACAATTAGCAAGTAAAAAACATAAGGTGGTGGTGAATAATGTCGATCTTGGATCTCATTCAAGCGGCTGAAGAAAAGGCCGATAAGAAGCGGCTTGAGGCCAACGAACAAGTTAAATCCCTATTGGAAGAAACCCAATCCCGAAGCGAATCCGAGGCCATTGCCGTTTTGGCGAAGGCCCAAGAAGAGGCCAAAGCTTTGGAAGAAAAAACCAGGGGGGAAATTGTCCAAAAAGGGAAAGAATGGTTCCGCCTCGCGGAAGCGCAGGATCTAGAAATGCTTCAGAAAGCGGAAAAGCAAGTCCCCAAAACCATCGATTTCATCTTAAAGAAGGTCATGCGCCTATGATCGTTCCGATGAAAAAAGTTCACCTGGTGGCCTTGAAGGATGATCAGGAGAAGTTGATGGTCAATTTACAGAAGTGCGGAGAACTGATGCTGATCGCTTCGTCCGAAGCCGTCGAACCGGTCGATACCTACTCTGAAGAAAACATCATCCAACGAACTGAGAAGTCTTTGAAGTTTTTAAAAAAGTATCAAGAAAAGCAAAAGTTGTTCGGTAATTTCCAAGAAGTGAGTTATTCCGACTTTACCAGCTTTGATCCCAAACGGGAAGAAAGGCTGACTAAAGTCGAAGAAACGGAAGAAAAAATTGCGAAATTGCGAAGCGAAAATGATGCTGTCAAAGAATCGGTTCTTTTTTTATCGGTTTGGAAGGATTTTGATACTCCTCTGAACAAATTGGATTCTTCCCGGTCGGTGATCTGGCATCTGGGATTTGGGGAAGCCAAAAACCAAACCCCTATTCAAGAGATAATGACGGAAGCGGGAAGCGAAATTCAATTCCTCGGTCAAGGAAGCGAAGGCCTGGCTTTGGCGTTCGCGAACTACATCGATGATGACGCCGCTGTCATGGAAAAAATGCGGCTGGCGGGCTTTAACGAAATAAAACTTCCCAAAGAGCCCCAAACAGTCGCCGAACTGATTTCCGAAAAAGAGGAAATTATCCGGGCCAACCGTTTGGAAATCGAAAACCTGACGCAACAAATGAAAGAATATTCCCGGGAAATCAATGATCTGAAACTGTTTAATGATCAGATCAGCAGCCTTAAGGAAATTAAGGAAGCCCCGGTCATCAAAACCGTCGAAACCGTTTATTTGGAAGGCTGGGCCCGAAGCGACCGGATCAAGCAACTGAAAACCGCCATTGAAGAGGTTACCGAATTTTATGATTTGGAGCTCTTCGATCCGCTTCCGGAAGATAATCCCCCGACCTGCACCAAAAACAATCGGTTCGTCGAAAGTTTTGAAGTGATAACCAACATGTTGGGAGTTCCCAATTCCCGAGAGATCGATCCGAATCCGGTCATGTCGGTTTGGTATTGGATCATTTTCGGGATCATGATGGGCGATGTCGGTTATGGATTGCTCATGGCGATCATCATGTTTCTTTTGATCAAACTGACACATCCCAAAGGAAACAGTTTGAAACTGATGAAAGTGCTGCTTTTTTGCAGCATAACGACCATCATTTGGGGAGTCTTGTTTGGCAGCTATTTCGGAGCGACCTGGCATCCGATTCTGATGGAACCGATGGTCGATCCCTTGAAAATGCTGATCATGTCTTTGATCATCGGGTGCCTGCACATCATTTCCGGTCTTTTGATCAAAGCCTATGCCAACCTTCGCCAAAAGAAATTTTTGGCGGCGGTGGCTGATCAATTCAGTTGGATCATGATCATCGCGGGGGCCGGCATGCTGTTTGTTCCGGCCCTGGCTACGGTCGGAAAAATCGTGGCCCTGACCGGTGCAGCCTTGATTTTGCTGTTCGCGGGGCGGGCGGCCAAAAGCATCTTTGGGAAATTCGGGCTTGGTCTTTACGGCCTTTACGGAGCTGCCAATTACATGAGCGACATTTTGTCCTATTCCCGAATCCTGGCCTTGAGCCTTTCGACGGCCGTCATCGCCATGGTCATGAACACCCTGGCGGGAATGCTGCAAACTTCGATCATCGGCATCTTTTTCTCGCTGATCGTCTATGTCGTCGGACACAGTTTCAATCTGATCATGGGATTGCTGTCCGCTTTCGTCCACACCAGCCGGTTGCAATACATTGAATTTTTCAATAAATTCTATGAGGGCGGGGGCTATGAATTCAAGCCCTTGGATTTAAAATTAAAATACGTCAATCAAGTAAACATGAAAGAATAAAAAATAGGAGGATTATTTATAATGAACGAAGGAATTTTGTTAGCTGTTATCGGAGCTGCGCTGGCGGCTACTCTGCCGGGAATCGGTTCGGCGTTTGGGGTTCAGATGTCGGGAAAAGCCGCCTCGGGAGTATTGTCTGAAAAACCGGAAATGTTCGGGAAATTGTTGGTCCTGTCCGCTCTGCCCGGGACTCAGGGAATTTACGGATTTTTGACCGCCGTCCTGCTGATGGTGCAAATCGGGATGCTAAGCGGGAATCCGGAGGCTTTGACTGCGGCCCAAGGTTGGCAATTTTTCGGAGCCTGCATGCCGGTGGCGGTTGTTTGCTTCCTGTCCGCGATTGCTCAGGGCCGAGCTGCGGTCAGTGCCATTCACATGGTTGCCAAACAACCGGACATGTCCGGGAAAGCCATCACCCTGGTGGCGCTGGTTGAAACCTATGCGATTTTGTCCCTTCTGGCCAGCATTTTAATGATTTTCAGCTTATAGGACCGTGATTTAAATTGGCAAACAATTCGATATACAAAAAAATCGAAGAAAAAGGTTCTTTGGACGCGGATCAAATCCTGAAACAAGGGAAAGCCAAAGCCGAAGCTTTGCGTGAGGAAATCTTGGCCGTTGCTTCCCGGGAAGCCGAAGCGGAGCTGCAAAAAGAACGGCAGCGCCAATCCGACCTCATGAAGATGAAGATGACTGAGAAAGATCAGCAAGCCAAGCAAAGAACCTTGATTAAAAAGAAAGCCCTCATCGACCGGGTTTTCAACAAGATCTCCGAAAACCTGATGAACCTTGACGATGAGAACTATAAGAAGCTCATTGTTGGGTTGATCAAAACGGATAAGATTGTTGGGGACGAAGCCCTGATGGTGTCAAAAGCGGACTACGCCCGTTACATCAAATTGTTTTCGAGCGGAAAAGCGGTTGAAGGACAATATGTTTTGGATAAGCTGTCATCGCTTTTGAAGAAAGATGAAGCCCAACTGCGACTGTCGCCCGTTCCGGCCGCAATCACCGGCGGATTCATCATTTCCGGTAAGCATTTTGACATCGACCATTCGTTTGAGACCCTGACCAAAAGTCTGAAAGAAGAACACGAAGCCGAGATCGCCCAGATGCTTTTTGGCGGTGAATGATATGAACTATCCATACGCCGTCGGCAGCATCAAAGCCCTGGAAGGCCGGATAATGGACCGGGGAAAACTTTCGAAACTGATCCGTACCGAAAAGAGCGAATTTCTGAAGACCCTGAAAGAATTGGGGTATGGTTCGGGAAGCAAAGGCGAAAGTTTGGAAGCCGTCATTGAAGATGAACTGACCGCCCTCAAACACTATTTTGACGAGATCAGTCCCGACCGCGAATTCACCGATTGGTTTTTCATGGTCAATGACGCCTTGAATTTGAAAATTCTTTATAAAAGAAAAATTTTCGGAGTGGAGATCTCGGATATCTTTTCCGGTTCGGGAACCTTCAAAAAAGAAGAACTGGAAAAGGCGGTCCTGAGTGATGACTTTACCGATCTGCCTGTGGATTTGGAAAAACTGGTTAAGTCCATCAATGAAAAAATCGGAGGAAATCTCAATCCGCGGCTGATCAGCTGCATCATTGACAATGTCCTGTTCGAAACGATCTTTAAACGGCTGCGGTTTCAGTCGGTGCCGGCCTTGAAGACTTATTTTCAGGCTTTCATCGATTGCGCCAATGTTCTCACTTGGCTGAGGAGCCGGCTTCTCAATTGGGATCATTCGCAATTTTTGGAAATGTTCATCAATAACGGCACCATCAAAGCGGAAGTCTTTTCGGAAGCCTATGCCTTAAAGGGCGAGGCGGCGGCCCATTGTTTCCGCGAGTATTATGATGAAAAAATCGCCAAAGCCCTGAAAGGATACTTTGAGCGTCCGCGCCTGGGGCATGTTGAAAAACTATTTGATGACCTGATTCTGGAATTGATGAGTTTTTATAAGGATGAGTCCTTTTCCATCGGACCGATCATTTATTACTATTTGGAAAAAATTTCCGAAGCCAAAAACATTCGTTTGATCTATTCCAGCACTTATCTGGATCCAAACGATCTGCTTGAATATTAAGGAGGTGCGCATGAATCAAAAAGCCGAAGTCGCTGCCATCGGCACCGACGAATCAATCTTGATCTTCAACGCGGTGGGGATCCGCACTTTCATGACCAAATCCATGACCGAGGCCGACCAGATCATTTTTCAGTTGGCCAATCAGAAATTCAAGATCATTTACGTCAGCGAAGAAATTTATACCAACATCCCGGAAACAATCCTGAAATACCAATCCCAGACTTTTCCGGTGATCATCCCCATTCCGACCAAAGAAGGTTCGCAGAATGTGGGTTTGAAGAAAATTCAGGAAAACGTCGAAAAAGCCATTGGGATCAACATTTTTTAGAAAGGATGGCGATGAATAAAATATGAATGAAATCAAAGTCGGCATCATATCAAAGGTTTCCGGACCGCTGATTGTTGCGAAAAATATGAAAGACGTCCAAATGTATGACGTCGTTCGCGTAAGCGAAAAGAAACTGATCGGCGAAGTCATTGAACTTCGCGGTGACATGGCTTCCATTCAGGTCTATGAAGAGACCGCCGGCATCGGACCGGGAGAACCGGTGTTCTTGACCGGCGAACCTTTGTCCGTGGAACTGGCTCCGGGTCTGATCGAAGGCATCTTTGACGGGATCCAAAGACCTTTGGACGTCATTTATGGGCTTTCGGGAGACCGGATCCCGCTGGGGATCGATGTTCCGAAACTAAACCGGGAAAAGAAATGGGATTTCAAACCGGTCGCCAAAGTCGGAAACCAACTGATCAGCGGCGATGTTTTGGGCGAAGTCCGGGAAACTCCGGCCGTTTTGCACAAAATCATGGTTCCGCCGTCAATTATTAAGGGAAAACTGACCTGGATCCATAAAGGAGAAGCGGTCATTACTGATGTCATTGCCAAACTGGAAGACGCAAGCGGAAAGATCGTAGAGATCTCCATGCTTCAGCGTTGGCCGGTTCGAAGAGCCAGGCCGTTTGCGGTCAAACTGGCTCCGGAAGCGCCGATGGTCACCGGCCAGCGGGTCATTGATACTCTGTTTCCGATTGCCACTGGCGGGATCGCGGCCATTCCGGGTCCGTTCGGATCGGGAAAAACCGTCGTTGAACACCAACTGGCCAAGTGGGCAGACGCGGACATCATTGTCTACGTCGGCTGCGGTGAACGCGGAAACGAAATGACCGATGTTTTGAATGAATTTCCGGAATTGAAAGACCCGAAAACCGGCTTGCCTTTGATGAAAAGAACGGTTTTGATCGCCAATACTTCAAACATGCCGGTGGCCGCCCGTGAAGCTTCGATCTATACCGGGATCACCATCGCCGAATATTATCGCGACATGGGTTACCGGGTCGCCATCATGGCTGATTCGACCTCCCGATGGGCGGAAGCGCTTCGGGAAATGTCCAGCCGTTTGGAAGAAATGCCGGGGGAAGAAGGCTATCCCGCTTATCTGTCCTCAAGACTCGCGGAATTTTATGAACGGGCGGGCTTAGTCACTTGCCTGGGTTCGGAAGGACGAACCGGGGCCATCAGCGCCATCGGCGCCGTATCCCCTCCGGGCGGAGACACTTCCGAACCGGTGTCCCAAGGCACTTTGCGAATCGTAAAAGTGTATTGGGGGCTTTCCGCGACGCTGGCTTACAGCCGTCACTTCCCGGCCATTGACTGGCTGAAGAGTTATTCGCTGTATGAAGACACTTTGGATGAATATTTCGATAAGAATGTCAAGAAAGACTGGTCCGCGCAAGTCCACGAAACCAAACAGATCTTGCAACAGGAAGCCAAACTCCAGGAGATCGTGCGCCTGGTGGGCGTGGATTCGCTGGAATTCTCCGACCGCTTGGTATTGGACTGCGCAAGAAGCATTCGCGAAGACTTTCTTCATCAGATCGCTTTCCATGAGATCGACACTTATACATCCTTAAGCAAACAATACGGAATGTTAAAAGCCATTTTGACTTGGTATCATTTGGCCAAGCAAGGACTAAAAGAAAACGTCAGTTATAACAAACTGACCAACATGGAAATATTGGAAAAAATCGGGCGAATGAAATATTTAAGAGAAGATCATTTTGAGGAAGAATACAAAAAAATAATCCAGTCTCTGGAAGAAGAGTACCAGAGTTTGCAAAGAGGTGACGAATCCGATGCCTAAAGAATATAAAACCATTCGCGAAGTCGTCGGACCGCTGATGCTGGTCGACCAGGTCGAAGACGTCAAGTACGACGAACTGGTGCGGATCCGCCAAGCCAACGGGGAAGAACGGATCGGAAAAGTATTGGAGATCGACCGGGATCGGGCGCTGGTGCAGTTGTTCGATTCCTCGCAGGGGCTCAAGATCAGCGACGCCAAAGCCATCTTTTTGGGACATGGGATCGAAATCAAACTGGCTCCCGAGATTTTGGGAAGAGTCTTTGACGGCATGGGCCGGCCCATCGACGGCGGGGGAGAAATCATCCCGAAGCAGGTCATTGACATCAACGGCACGCCGCTCAATCCGGTGGCCCGCGATTACCCGAAAGAATTCATCGAAACCGGCGTTTCCGCCATTGACGGACTGAACACTTTGGTCCGGGGCCAAAAACTGCCGATCTTTTCCGGATCCGGCTTGCCCCATGCCCGTTTGGCCGCGCAAATCGCCCGCCAAGCCAAAGTCAAAAATACCAATGACCAATTCGCGGTCGTTTTCGCGGCCATCGGGATCACTTTCGAGGAAGCCGATTTCTTCATCAAAGACTTCCAAAAATCCGGTTCCATCGAACGTTCGGTCTTGTTTATAAATCTGGCCAATGACCCGGCCATCGAACGGATCGCCACTCCGAGAATGGCCATCACTTGCGCCGAATACCTGGCTTATGAACTGGGCATGCACGTCCTTGTCATTCTGACCGACATCACCAATTACGCGGAAGCGCTGCGCGAAGTTTCGGCTGCTCGAAAAGAAGTGCCGGGCCGCCGCGGTTATCCGGGATACATGTATACCGACTTAGCCTCCATTTATGAACGAGCCGGCCGGATCAAAGGCAAAAAGGGATCAATCACGCAAATCCCGATCTTAACGATGCCTGAAGATGACAAGACCCATCCGATCCCAGACTTGACCGGATACATCACCGAAGGACAGATCATTTTGTCCCGTGATCTATACATGAAAGGTATTACCCCGCCGATCGACGTTCTGCCGTCGCTGTCCCGTCTGAAAGACAAGGGAATCGGAACGGGAAAGACCCGCGAAGATCATTCCGAGACCATGAACCAGTTGTTCGCCGCTTATGCCCGCGGAAAAGAAGCCAAGGAACTCTCGACCATTTTGGGTGAAGCCGCGCTTTCAGACATAGACAAACTGTACTCCAAGTTCGCAACGGAGTTTGAATTGAAATACGTTTCCCAGGGTTATCATACCAACCGAAGCATTGAGGAAACCCTTGATCTCGGATGGAAACTGCTGACGATCCTGCCGCGAACCGAATTAAAACGAATCAGTCTGGAAAAGATTGAAAAATACCTTCCGAAAGGGGTGTAATCATGGCTTTGTTGCGTGTTAACCCCACCCGGATGGAAATGACCAGGCTGAAAGTTCAGTTGGCCACCGCCCGGCGGGGACACAAACTTTTGAAAGACAAACAGGATGAGATGATCCGTCATTTCATGATGTTCATCAAAAAGAACCGCAGTCTCCGGATCGAAGTCGAAGAAGCCTTGGTTTTGATCATGAAGAAGTTTTCCAGCGCGGAATTAAAAATGAGCCGGGTTGGAATTTTGGAAGCTTTGATGGTTCCGTCCCAAGCGGCGGAGATCGGGGTCGGATCAAAATCGGTCATGAACATAAAGATCCCAACCATTAAATATTCCGAACCGAAAGCTCTGGACCTTACTTACGGGTTTGTCTTTACGCCCAGCGAACTTGATCAAGCGATCATTGATTTATCCAAACTGCTTCCCAAACTGATCGAACTGGCGCAGCTGGACAAGTCTTGCGACATGCTGGCCAAAGAAATCGAAAAAACGCGACGGCGCGTCAATGCGATCGAATTCATCATGATCCCGGATCTCGCGGAATCGATTCATTACATCCGGATGAAATTGGAGGACAATGAACGAAGCAACATCATCCGGCTGATGAAGAGCAAGGAAATCATTTTGGAGAAAGCCCAAAATCAAATTAATTATTCATAACCTTGAGGGAACTTCAGTTCCCTCTTTTTTAAAGTTTGTTGGATTTTTTCATTGCAAATTACCGAGATTTGTGTTAACATAATAAAGCAAAATTAATGCGGGTATGGCGGAACTGGCAGACGCGCTAGACTTAGGATCTAGTTCTTCGGAGTGCAGGTTCAATTCCTGTTACCCGCACCAAATTTGAATAAACTAGCTTCCAAAAGTTGGAGTTATGGTATACTAAGTGTACCACTCTGATGAAGGGAGCTATTTTTATTTATGAGATTAACACTAAAGCAAAAAATGAAGACGTGTGAAGAACACCTCATCAAAGAAAAATCAATTAGCCATGCCTCAGAGATGTATGGTAGTATCCTATACTAAATTCAAATTTTAATTAAAATGATTTCATAAATTAAACTATGGTTTTCCAATATTTTTTGGTTCTTTTCAAGATAAGTGCTGATAAATTCCAGATT
>CAYQUB010000009.1:0-15852 GCA_964420625.1 uncultured Bacteroidales bacterium
GAAACGGCGCTTCAGCTGAACATCGATTTGACTCCAACCGTTGCGAGTCCGATTCCGGAGCTGGACCAAAGTGTTATAAATTCCGATAACAACGAAGATCAACAATACGACGATCACCGCAATGACAATGCCGATGATGCCGCCGGTGCTTACTAAAAATTTCATTTATTTTCCTCTCTTTCTAACGTCCTCTAAAACCGCCACCGCCGCCGCCGAAGGAACTGCCGCCGCTAAAGCCGCCACCCCGGCCGAATCCGCTGGATTTGGCCTGATGAGCCGCAATGGTCGCGCGTCCGTTGGTCCGGGCGGTTGCCACCGACCGGTTAATTCTGCCCAGGGCATAGCCCAGGCGGAATCCGTAATATCGATATCCGAACCCCATGTAGGTGGAGGAAGCATCGGTTTCCAGCTGTTCGGCCGGAAGTTTGACTTCCAGCTGCTGCATGACTTTGTCCGCCACTTTCAGCGAAGTCGCGTAAACCAGATAGTGTTCCCAAACCACAATGCCCGGGATCGGATAATCGTCCATGTTTCCGAAATCAAGCAGGAACTGGCGGAAAGCTTTCCACTTGGTGAATTCTTCGTTCCCCCTCTTGCTGCGCTTCTTGATCGAAGCGATGTACAGAAGATAGGCGGCCGCGGTTATGCCGCTGACGATCATCGCCAGGGTATTGTCCAAATCGACCGGCAGCCAGCTGATCTCCATTTGGTCGGTGATCAAAGCGATTCCGAAGAAGATCAAAGGCAACAGCACCCAAGCGTATAATTTGCTTTTGGCCAGAGCCAATCCTTTTTCGAAGAAGTCCTGCCGGGAGCCGCTTTGTTTGGCTTTGGTGATGAACATCGAAGCTTCTTTTTCGAAAGCCATGGCGGCGTTATAGGACTTCTTCGGGTATCGTTCGATCTCATTGATGGTGACTTCCGAATTGTTCCCCACCAGATTGATGAACCAATTGATGAGATGCTGTTCGTGAGGAAGCAGGGCCGAGAAGTCCGCATCCGGATTCTTCTTGATCTTGAAATTCGGATCGCGGTCATTGATCCCGCTGGCATTCGTCTCCAAAGTCAGGAATTTCCGCCGGATCAGATCCAAAAGCGTGGCCGTGACGTCCTCGTTTTGAATTTTTCCGAAATAATACAGATAGCTCATTTCCGCCGGCGTGTACTCGGCCGGAAGTTCGCGGTAATATTTCCCCGAATATTCCGGGGTGTATTCTTTGTCATGCTTGAAATAGATCCTGGTGGCGATGATGGCCATCAAAAGCAGCATCGCAAAGGAGCCGATCAGAAGGATGGTCGCGATCGCGATCCCTAGATTAGTCGTTCTCGCCAATTCCTGTTCATAATCAATGATCTCCTGGCGGGCGGCTGCATCCAAATGGTTGATCGCATCGACGGTAAAGATGTCCTGATCGATCAGGATCCGGAATTCCAGGAATTCGTCGTATTTGATCCGATCCATTTCCAAAGTCACGAGTTCGTCTTCCACGGTGACCCGGCCTTTTCCGAGTCCGTGTCCCCAGGCCATGAGTTTGTCCGCGGTAACGCCCGGTACATTGATGGTCACGGTCGAACCGGAAATGCCCGACTCCACGTAATTGGCATCGATCAGCCGCCAGTTCAGCTCGCTGACATCGGTATATTCGGTGATGACGCCGGTGATCTTGTAATCATAGACGAAAGTCATCCGTTCGTCCATGCCGTCATAGACCCAAACAAACAGCGATTCGCATTCCGAGCGGGACGGATAACATTCTATCGGTTGCCCAAGTTCGTCCAGATCGCCGTTAAAGGAATAACCGACTTCATAATCAACGTCCCGGATCAGGGCCGTGTTGTCTGAACCGTATACTTCGATTCCCACGCTTCCTTCATCAAAGAAAGCCCGGTTGGCGGCTTCCTGATACAGCGGATTGCTTGAGTTATATTTGTTATAAGCAATGTCGCGAAAAGTGACTTTATATCCGCTCGGGAAATCCACGATCCAAGTTTCGTTCATGGTCATGTCTCCGTTGGCATCGAGAGTGATCTCGGCGTCAAACTGCTTGACCTTCATCTCCACGTTCGGGAAATAAAGGCTGATGAAAATGAAGAACGCGAAAAACGCGGCGAAGATGATGAGGATGGGTTTGTATTTAGTCATGCTTTACCTCCCCGAGACCTTCCCATATTCCGTCGGTCGGGACGAAACTGAACTCTAGGTCTTCTTTGGTGGTCGGATGAGGAAATCGCAAAGCCGAACAAACCAAGCCGAGTTGGTCGCTGAAATTGGTTCCCTGATATCCGTATTTGAAATCATTGATGATCGGATGTTGGAAATGGGAAAACTGAACGCGGATCTGATTGTATCTTCCGGTGATCAGATTGACCCTTACCAGCGAGAAATCGCGTTTTTCGAATTGGACCGTTTGTAGAGTCTCATATTCGAGGATTGCTTCCTGGCCATGGTTTTCGGCGGTGGTAACGACCGATTTCGGTCCGTTCTTCTCCACTTTGTCTACATAATCGATCAGGCGTCCGGATTTGGGCGTCACGCCCGCCACCAGCGCCAGATATTCTTTTTTGAATTGGTGCAGACGGATGGTCTCGGAAAGCCGGGATGCGGCTTTCGAAGTCCTCGCAAACACCATCAGTCCCCCGACCCGCCGGTCCAAACGATGGACCAGGCCCAAAAAAACGTCTCCGGGTTTGTGATATTTTTGTTTGATGTAGTTTTTGACGATGTTAAGCAGATCTTCGTCTTTGGTCTCATCTTCCTGACTGGGAATGTTGGCTTCTTTGACCACGACGATGAGGTGATTATCTTCGTAAACAACCGACAGGTCTTCAGTTTTCATCGTAACTCTTTTCGATCAAACCTTCATTTTTGACCAAGTCTTTGACCGACCGGATCTTGACGGATTTGAATTTTCCGCCCGAAAGCAGGTTGATCACAAACCCCTCGTCAAACAAAAGATAGGCGAAAGTTTTGATCTTTCGGTAATAAACGAAGGAATTGGTGACGGTCTCGCAGACTTCGTCTCCCAAACTCAGAATGTATTCGCCGATCATCTTTCGAAGCTCGACGTTCTCGATGGTGGAAGGAAAGGCGTATTCCGCTTCAACCACCACTTTTTGGCTTTGATAATTCTTCTCCAGAAGCAGGAGATTCTTGCCATAGGGTTGGTATTTAACCAAATCAATGACATAAGGCATCTGTTTGATGGCGTATTCGTCATAACGGTTGAAATCGTCCCCCACGACGATCAGACGCGGATTCAGCCGGATCTGTTTGGCCAGTTCCGCGCCGAGTTTTTCATTTAAAAACGACCGAACTTTTCCGTAATTGTTTTTGATGTAATCCAAAAAGACCAAGCCCTTGTTGATGGTGCCGTTAAATTTCCCCGTCCGGTATTCCACGACCGTCAGTTGAAAATTTTCGTCATATCCCAAAGTTTCAACTGCTTCGCTGTCGCTGGCCCAAAGCGGCAGATCGCTTCCGATGACCGTCAGTCCCAGAAGCGCGCCCGCGTTATGGGAAACAGTCGCTTTCAACGCCGGCTTGTCAAGGATTTGTTTGGGTTCAATGGACCCGTTTTTGATGTTGAAAAGCCGTAAGTCGCTCATTCATTCCCACCTCGAGAACCGATCTTGATCTTTGGTTTTCCGATCGATCGGTTTTTCTTTTTTAGTTTTTCCAAGCAGGATCGTTCCCAGGATCACCGCCATCGGAAACAGCACGAACATGCTGATGATCAGTTCATAACCCGAGAACAAACCCAGGCCGAGGATCAGTCCGATGGCCACTCCGATCACGACGATCAATCCGATCAATATGTATTTCATGATTCACCGCTTTTATTTGATCCGGTATTTCCGGTGGCGGACGGAGGATCCGCTGATCCATTTCTCGATTTGCGCCCGTTCTTCGTCGGCCAAGATGTATTTTCCGAGGATCAGAGCCGCCGATTTCGAAACATAAAAGTAGATCACGCTTCGGGTCTCGCAGACTGATTCCAGATCTTTCCAAAGATATTTCCGGACCGTTTCGCCCTGAAGATGTTCCAGTCCGTTTTCGGAAAAGCTGAGCTGATAGTTCAGCACGGGAAAGCGGAGGTCCTTCATGATCTTGTTGATGGCAGTATGGGCGCTGGCATACCAGACCACCATGGTCATCAAGGCTATGAATATCGAAAAAAGGCCAAAATATCCTTCATTTTTCAGAATCAGGATCACTCCGGCGACCAAGGCCGCCAGGGAAACCATCCAATAAATAAACTTTACTTGGCTCTTTATCAACATGTGAAAACGAAAAAATGCTTTCGCCCGGTCCTCGCCGTATTGGCATTTGGCGATGATTTGCACGATTATTCCTTTTTGTCTTCCGGGGCTTCTTCTTTTTCTTCAGCCTTTGGTTCTTCGATTTGTTCCGGTTTGGCTTCTTCGGCGGGTTCTTCGGCTTCGACTTCCTGAGCGTCTTGAGGAATCGGTTCCTGATGAACGTAAGTGATCGGGATCTTCACGATGTCAATGTCGACCACTTTGTATGGTTTGGTAGGGGTCTTCGCTTTGATGATCGCATCCAGATCCTCAAGCGTTCCTTCGATGATGTTGTCCGCGCTGCGGTCAATGATGATCGGGGCGTTCTTTCCGACCATCAGCATGTAATATTGCGGCATCTCATCGATCTCGGTGATGTGCGCCCAGTCGTAAACAGTCGGGTTGGCCGGATCCAGCGAGCGAATGACGGTGACATGTTCGTCATCAAGTTCGATGGTTTGGCTGGAAACGGTGCGGTTCGTGAAGAAACGGATCAGGCTCTGATCAAGTTTCTTTTCGACGGTAAACATTTGGTACAGCGAGTAAGCCACAAACGCGGCCGCCAGAATGGTGAACATGTAATATTGGCTCTTGATGACCAAAATGTCATAGATGGCGATGCCCACGGAAAGAACCGCGGTGACGATGAACCAAATTCCGGCTTTGCGGCGGTATTTGATCAGAAATAAGTTGCAGTATTTCAAGGTTCTGAAATCTAATTTGGTTGTTGAAACGAATTTATTCATTATTTCCTCCATATGAAGTCATTATAACATAAACACATTGAAAATTAAATTACAATTTTTTTAAATTATGACGAAAATACGGTATAATATACTCACTTATGGAGGTAAAACCATGAAAGTTTACATCAGCGCTGACATTGAAGGCGTAAACGGAATATGCAATTGGAACGAGACCGAAGCGTCCCATCCCGAATATCAACAATTCCGAAAACAAATGAGTCAGGAAGTGGCTTGCGCCTGCCTGGGAGCCAAAGCCGCCGGAGCGACGATGGTCTATGTGAAAGACGCTCATGACAGCGCCCGGAACATCGATGTGTCGATGCTTCCCGATTTCGTGAAACTGCACCGCGGGTGGGAAGGCGGCCTGTGCAGCATGATGGCCGGACTCGACCGCACTTTCGATGCGGTCATGTTCGTCGGTTATCACAGCCCTTCCCGTTCGGACGGAAATCCCCTGTCTCATACCATGAACACCCATTTGTATCATGTGAAAATCAACGGCATCATCGCCAGCGAGTTTTACATCAACGCCCTTTATGCGGCTTATCTTGGGATCCCGGTCGCATTCTTAAGCGGCGATCTCAATCTGACCAAACAGGTCAAAGCCGAAAACAAGAACATTGAAACCGTCGCCACCAAAGAAGGAGCGCACGGAGCCGTCGTTTCCCGTCATCCGTCGATCACCAATCAGGAGATCACCGCTAAAGTTAAATTCGGTCTTTCCAAAGATCTGTCCAAAAACATCCTGACCCTTCCGAAACATTTCCACGTGGAAGTGGCTTTCAAAGACCATAATGAAGCTTATCAGAATTCCTTCTATCCGGGCTGCATCCTGGTTGAAAGCGACACGGTCGAGTTTGACAGCGACGATTACCAAGACGTCTTAAGAATGTTCAAATTCGTATTTTGATAGAGTCAATAAAAAATCGGGATCGCTCCCGATTTTTTTATAAAGTCATTGGTTCGATGGTTTTTTCGCGGAAGGTCCGGATGGCCCGGCGAATGAGGTTGATGCTTTCAAACAGACAGGCATACATTACCGGCAGGAACACATTGTCCTCCAGTTCCCCGGCCTCAATGGCCCTGGTCACGGTCAAATCATTTCCCATGATGTAAAACGAGACTTGTTTGATCATTTCCAGAACGACCGGCGAATCTCCGGTTTCCACTTTCGGAAGCTTCACTTTGCCCTGGCGTTCCAGGATCTCCAGATCAGTGGCAACTTTGGAAAGGTTCATGATCATGTTTTTCAAAGCGGATGACAGCCAAGTGAAGGCATCAAGATTCCGTTGGTTCTCCACCGTGTTCTTGGCCAGACTAAGATCTTGGCTGGCATAAGCGCTCACGTATTTCACAAATTTTTTGGCGTACAGCGGATTGGCTTCGATCCCCGTTACGCTGTAATAATTGGAATTGATGAGCGTCAGTTCATCGGTGGCCGCATCGGTCCGTTTGATGTCCCGTTCCAAAACTTCGTTGAAGGCGGACAATTCCTGTCCGATCGACAGCGGTTCGTCTTTGTTCAGTTCGTATTTCGCGATCTTGTCTTCATAAGCATTGGAGAGTTTTTTGGCTTCCAAAAGCAGTTTTTTGGTCAAACGGATGCTGGCCAGTTTACCGGCGATCAGGACGTTTTCCCGGCTGGATTGACTTAGGTTGACATGAAGGTTCGGATCAACGAGACTGTAAGATCCTTTTTCGCCCCCAAGCATTTCATTGGCCCGGTTGGCAATGACTTCATTGGCGTTTTTGTCCATGCTGATCCCGGCTCCCCCTTGAAGGACGTCGGTGATGAATTGGCCGTGCAAACGGCCGTTGATGATCTCATCGCAACTGAGACTGATGGCGTTGGCCGCTTGTTTGTCCAGCAGCCCCAGATCCAAATTGGTTTTGGCGGCGGCTTTTTTTATTTCCGCGAACGCTTTGATCATTTGTCTTAAAAGCCCGTGTTTGGTTATTTCAAACGCTTCTTTGGAACG
Organism: uncultured Bacteroidales bacterium; assembly: GCA_964420625.1. Lineage (GTDB taxonomy): Bacteria > Bacillota_I > Bacilli_A > ML615J-28 > CAG-698 > UBA2253. The sequence continues at coordinate 7,025 of CAYQUB010000009.1, forward strand.
AAAGGCGCCGATCCCGTAATAGGCTTCGGCCGGAATCTGTTTTTCTCCCAATGAATCGGTTTCTATTCGGTATCGCATTTTAGTCCTCCGTTTCCCGTACGGCTTTGCTTACGGCTTCAACGACCCTCTCGTCAAAAACGGAAGGGATGATATAATCGGTTTTCAGTTCTTTTTCAGCGATCAGTTCGGCGATGGCCCTGGAGGCGGCCACGCACATGTTCCAGCTGATTTTTCGGTGCGGAGTCGTAAGAACGCCTTTAAAGATGCCCGGGAATGCCAAAACGTTGTTGATCTGGTTCGGGTAATCGCTGCGCCCGGTGGCATAAATGAAAGCCTTCGACGCTTGGACTTCTTGATAATCAATTTCCGGATTCGGGTTGGCCAGCGCGAAAACGATCGGCCGGTCGGCCATTTTGTTAACCATCTCTGTGGTCAGGACCTTGGCCACGCTCACCCCAACAAACACATCCGCTCCCGACACGATCGTTTCCAAAGCGTCGGTTTTGTAATCATCGCAGCTGTCGATGATCCCGGTCTCCAGAAGTCTTTGCAAAGCCGGATGATTGGGTTTCTTTTTGGTGATGATCCCCTCGAGGTTGTATCCGTAAATGGTCTTTACTCCCATTTTGCGCAGCATTTGGGCGATGTTGCTTCCCGCCGCTCCCATTCCGCTCATGGCGACTTTCAGAGTTGCGATCGGCTTCCCCGCGAGTTTCGCAGCATTGATAAGCGCCGCCCCCACCACTACCGCGGTTCCCCGCTGATCGTCATGGAAAACCGGGATGTCCAAAAGATCATTCAGCCGTTTTTCGATCTCCACACAGCGCGGAAAAGAAATGTCTTCCAGATTGATCCCCCCGAAAGAGGGCGCGATCATGGCCACGGTCCTGATGATCTCCTCGGTATCTTTGGTATTCAGACAAATCGGGATGGCGTCGATCCCCGCGAACTTTTTGAACAGCAGGCATTTGCCTTCCATCACCGGCATGGCCGCTTCCGGTCCGATGTCCCCCAGCCCCAAGACCGCGGTCCCGTCGGTAATGACGGCAATGATATTGGCCTTGGAAGTATACAGATAAGCGTCCTCTTTGTTTTTTTTGATCTCCAGGCAGGGGTAAGCCACGCCCGGGGTATAAGCCAGCGAAAGTTCGGCGCGGGTATCCATCTTTACTTTGGAAGCGATGGCGATCTTCCCTCCGCGATGAAATTCCAGAGCTCGTTTTTTTAAATCATCCATAAAGTTCACCTTAGGAATATCATACCATAATTTGAGGATAAAATAAAGCCAAAAAAAGCAATTCAAAAAAGAAGGCCTCAGCCTTCATAGAACGGAAATCGTTTGGTCAGTTTGAAAACCTCGTTTTTGACGCCGGCCAGAATGTTCGGATCATCCCGTCCGCGCAAAGCCCGGTCGATAAGTCTCGCTACTTCTTTCATCTCGGCTTCTTTGAATCCGCGGGTCGTTACCGCCGGGCTCCCCAAACGAATCCCGCTGGTGATGAACGGTTTTTCGGTATCAAACGGCACGGTGTTTTTATTGCAAGTGATGGAGACAGAATCGAGGATCTCTTCCGCTTGTTTTCCCGTGATGCCCAAACTCTTCTTCACATTGACCGTGAACAGATGATTGTCGGTGCCGCCGGCCACGATCACATATCCCAATGATGTCAGTTCATTTGCTAAGGATTGGGCATTTCGGATGATCTGTTTTTCATAAGCCACGAATGCTTCGGAATCGGCTTCTTTGAAACTGATGGCTTTGGCGGCGATGATGTGCATGAGCGGTCCGCCCTGGATGCCGGGGAAAACCACTTTGTTGATCATCTTGGCTACTTCTTCGTTATTGGTCAGGATCAGCCCGCCCCGCGGTCCGCGCAGGGTCTTATGGGTAGTGGTGGTGACGATGTCGGCATAATCAACGGGATTCGGATGCAGCCCGGCCGCGACCAAACCGGCGATGTGGGCCATGTCGACCATCAGCTTCGCTCCGACCGCATCGCAAATTTCCCGGAAGCGCTTAAAGTCGATGATCCGCGAATAAGCGCTGGCGCCGGCGACGATCAGATCCGGTTTGATCTCTTTGGCCATTCTTTCGACTTCCTCATAATCGATCGTCTCCGTATCTTTCGTGACGTGATAAGGGAAAAACTTGTAGTCCATCCCCGAGAAAGACAGCGGATGACCGTGGGTAAGATGTCCGCCCTGATCGAGGGCCATGCCCATGACTTTGGCTCCCGGACCAATGAGGGCCCGGTAAGCGGCCATGTTGGCGGTGCTGCCCGAATGGGGCTGAACGTTCGCGAATTTCGCATGAAACAATTTTTTGGCTCTTTCGATGGCCAGCGTCTCGATAATGTCCACATTGACGCAGCCGCCGTAATACCGGTGGTTCGGATAACCTTCCGCGTATTTGTTGGTGAGGATCGATCCTTGGGCTTCAAGCACATCCTTGGAAACAAAGTTTTCCGAAGCGATCAGCTCGATGTTGTTTTGTTGGCGATGGGTTTCATTTTGAATTGCCTTGAAAATTTCCGGGTCATTGTTTTTTAAACTCATATTTTACCTCGCATTAATCATTATAGCAAAAAGACCGACATTATTCAATCATAAGAAATCAAAAAAGAACCGCCAAGCGGTTCAATGGTTTATTTCTTTTTTGAGATCTTCATCCATCCGTAAGCAAAGAGCGCGAACCCGATATATCCGATGACCATGAACCCCCAGGTTTTAAAATTGGCATTGAGGTCTTCGGAAAAAGCCGCGATCAGGATCGTCCCCCCAAACAGCAATATCCCCAAAACGATGGTTCCCGCCGCAATGATTTTTTTCATTCGCTACTCCAGGATGTTGGTGGTAATGAAGTCGACGCCCCACTGCACGTACTGCTCGGCCAAGACCGGATTGTTGACGGTCCAGACATTGATCTTCATGCCCCGGGCATGGACATCGTCGATCAGTTCTTTGGCCGCTTTGGTATGGTTCAGATCCAGATCGGCTTTAATGGCCACGCATTTATCCAAAAGCTCCGGCGTCGGTTCGCTGGTCAGAAGCTGCAGCGGAATGTCTTTGTTCACCAAACGGACGGTGGCCAGATTGTTGTAATTGAAGGAAATGAGCGTCACTTTCTTCAGGTAGTCATATTTGTGAAGCAGTTCGATCAGAGTTTCGATCCGGAAAATGGTGAATTCCGGTTTCAGTTCGATCACGCAGTGTTTGTCATATCTTTTCGAGATGAACAGGTATTCTTCAAAAGTCGGGATGCGCAGATAGTTTTTGACCAGGCTTTCCGGTCCGTCGTTATATAAACAGATCTCCTGTAGCTCGGTTGCGGGGGATTCCCTGATGATCTTATCCACCGGCGCGACTCGGCCGGTGTTCCCATCGTGACTGACCACGAAAACATCGTCCTTGGTCAGATGGATGTCGCATTCGGTTCCGTAATAGGAACGGTTTCCCGCCGCAATGAAGGCCGCGGCCGTGTTTTCTTTTTCCAGGCCGCTCAGTCCCCGATGGGCGATCATTTTCGTTTTCCCTTTTTTGATTTTAATGGTGTTCATCGTCAGTACGCTTTCTTCATAAAAAAAACAGGACCAGGAGGATTCGAACCTCCGCATGAATGGGTCAGAGCCATTTGCCTTACCGCTTGGCGATGGTCCTATGTAAATAGTAAAGCATAGATATTATACAACTTTTTCTTCAAAAAATCAATTCTTTATACTCATTCTTTTCATCATTTTCCGATCCGATGTTTACTATGCTTCTTCTCATTTCCTGCTTTGGATGATATAATGGTGCCAATGAAATCAAAAAAACAGAAAGGTTTTAGCCTCATGAAAAGATTCGGAAGTTTCATCGTCATCATCTTCATTTACTTGTTTGCCTTCACGGGGGCCTTCATCTTCTATCGATGGCTTCCAAAAGGGAATCTTATCGCCAATGTCATCATCGCGGACCTGATCGCGACCGTGATCATCTGGGTCTTCGGTTGTCTCTTCAAGAATGCCTCCGTTTACGATCCGTACTGGAGCGTTGCCCCTTTAGTCATGGTTTGGCCCTTTGTTTCGAAGTTTTATGCCAAAAGTTTTCTGATCCTGTCCGTAATCGGGCTTTGGGGCCTGCGGCTGACCTTCAACTGGGCTTTGAGCTTCGATGGCATAAGAAGTCAGGACTGGCGTTATACGCAGTACCAGACGAAATTTCCAAAACTGTGGCCGCTGGTCAGTCTGTTCGGGGTCCACCTCATGCCCACCATCATTGTCCTTGGCGTCATGATCCCGGCGTTCCTGGGCTTGCAAAGCGAAAATCCTTTGAATGTCTTCGCGGTCATCGCCGTTTGCGTATCGTTTATTGGCATCGGTTTGGAACATTTCGCGGACCGTCAAATCCGCCGTTTCCGCTTGTCTCATCCGGGAAAAGTCAATGATTCCGGGCTTTGGAAATACAGCCGTCACCCCAACTATCTGGGCGAGATCACCGTGTGGTGGGGAATATACTTCATTTTGCTCGCGATCGATCCCTCGAAATACTTATTCTTTTTGGGACCTCTGGCCAACACCTTATTGTTTCTTTTCATCAGCATCCCGCTGATGGAAGGCCGTAAGAACAAAAACAAACCGGACTATGAAGCCTACCGCGCCAAAACCAGCATGCTGCTTTTGCTTCCAACCAAAGCAGAGAAAGAACCAGCCGAAAACTCGGAAAAAATTTAGATTGATCCCGCCACGAACGGGGATGAAAGGGGTACCCATGAGCATTTCCAAAAACATAACGGCTTTCCGTAAGCAAAGAGGACTGACCAAGAAGCAATTGGCTGAACGGATCGGCGTATCACAGGAAACGATCTTTGAGTGGGAAAATGGCCTCGGAGAGCCTTCTTCCACGGACATCAAGAATCTGGAAACCGCCCTTAATTGTTTCCCGGGCGAACTGGGTGACGCACCAATCGCTGTAAAACCAGTCCTCCCAGCCTGGAAAGCCGATTCTACTTTGGAACAATACTTGCATGAAGGCGAACAAGTCATTTGGAGCGGAAAACAAGGAGACAACTCTCGCACCATTGTTGGGCAGGCTTTCCTTTTTACCCTGTTCGTTTCCGCTTCTTTGGCTGATTATATTTCGGATAGCCAAGACTTTTGGAAATCAGGCTGGTTTGCTTTGGCCATTTTCGGAGCGGTTTGGACTTGCCTTAACGCCATCAAACTCATGAAGATCACCACCAAACCGGGAACTTTGTTTGCCCTCACTTCCTCTAGGATCATCATCGTGTCTTTCGAACCAAAGGGAAACGTCCGTGATCTTTCCATTGAAGCCATCCAAGATCTAAAGCTGAGCAGGCAATCAAAGAAAAAGGGCACCATCGATTTCAATCCCCCCAAAACCCCCTTCGGACAAACCTTCAGAATGGCTTTCGCGGATATTGAAGACGCCAAACATGTAATGGCCCTGATCAACGAACAAAGAGATTTAAAAAAACTAAAGCAAGCATAAAAATAGGCCGTCATTAAAACGGCCAATTTTTTAATATTTGAACTATTGAATTGCATAAAATTATTTTTTTGGTTCTTCAACAGAATTCAGCTGTTTCACATTATTACATCCTTTTTTATCGGAAGTATAATTGGTGCAACCAAAGAAGTAATGTTCGTCGTTCCCTCGTCTTTTAACAATCAGAAAGCCTTTTTCGCATTGGTCACAGAATGAGATGCTTTCTTTCCCACTGACCATATTGTTTGTCATAAAGTCGCATATTTCCGGGTCATTTGTGCACATGTAAAGAGAGAGACCGTAGGCTTTGCTCTTTTTTAATTGAATTGGATAGCCACAAATTGGACAAGAAGTTTGGATTTTCTTTTGCTTGGTCGAAGAAAAAGCACCATTCATGGAAACATTTGGGTATTTTTCTAGCAACTCCAAAACAAATTTGGATGGTCTGGTTTCAGGAGCCAGAATAAATACTCGGTTTTTGGTTCTTGTCAACGCTACATAAAACAAGCGTCTCTCTTCAGAATAATCAATTTCGCGATCCTCTTTGATGATTAATTTCAGTACGGGGTCTGTTTCAATCTGTGCAGGGAATCCATACCTTTGGTCGGCTGCATTAATAATAATTACATTTTCAAACCCGAGCCCTTTGGAACTGTGGGCGGTCATATAAGTGAGGTCAACATTGGAATATTTATTTGACTTAATAATTCGTTTTTCTTCGTCGTAATCGAAAAATTCATTGTTTCCAAGATTTTGTGCATCAAAGCTAAACCTTCCGATAAGAAGAATGGAAGATCGGCCTTTTTTCTTTTCTTCTTCAAGTGCCAGAATTTTACCTATTACTTCGTTTAACTTTTTTGCTTCTTCGTATGCGACCCCAGCAAAACCTTTTTTCTCGTTTTTCGCAAAAATATCACTGTATGTGAATATAACCACCGGTTCATTAATATGCTTGGGAGATTTCAATGATTTTTTTATTTGAGAAGGGTTTTGTTGAACAAAATCGCCAGCAATATCAATTAATTCTTGAGCATTTCGGTAGGTATTTGTTATTTTTAATTCTTTCCCATACCCCATCTGTTTACAAAAATGAGTAAATAGCGTTACATCCGATCCTGCAAAAGCAAAAATCGATTGCCAGTCATCTCCTACGGCAACAACTTTTGCTTGGGTGACTGATGATATTGCTTGAGCCAAATCAAATCTTTGCCTTGAAATATCTTGATATTCATCTACAATAACATACTTAAAATCGGGAATTTTTTTAACATAATTTTCGTCAGATAATATCTTTATTGATTCATTGATCATATCCGAAAAGTCAACAGCATTATTTTCTTTTAAGTAAGTTTGATAATAAAGGTAAGCTCTTTCCGCCAAATCCAAAAACAAGTTTGTCCTCACGTTTTTAGTTAATGTTTTTAGCCTAAAAAAATCTTGCTCCCCATAACCATTGATTTTAAAAACTCCAATAAAATCCATCAAAAGCTGAACAAATTTATTAAAGTATTTTTTCCCTTCCTCCTCACTCAACTTTTCAAAAACCTCTTTGTCTGGGACGGGAGTCAACACAAATTTACTCTGAACAAGCAGTTCTCTGAGGTGCTCAAGCATATCTACTCTATCATTATATTTCGAATACGTTGTTATAAGGTTTGTTCCATGTTCTCTATGAATATTGATCTTGTCTTGAATCGATTTTTTATATTTTTCCAGTTCTTCAGCCGAAAATCGGGTATTTTCTCCGGCTTCTGAGATTCCAAAATGTTCAATATAACTTTCGATACCATTTTGTTTTATATAAAAGTCAGGCGTATACAACTTTGTAGCCCCAGGAATATGGTATGGATAGGGCTTCTCATACTCATAATCAATTCCGTGTAAATAAAGAAAATTGGCAATTTGGACTTCTTGAAATGAACGCAGCCTTTCATTCTTTATGCTAGTTTTACTTTTCTTTCGATCGTCTATGATCTTTTGGTTAAATTCTCCAAGATTGCCTTTCATGGTACTGAAATCCGAGCTTTGCTTGTAAGCAAAAAAGGCCTCAAAATCTTTTTCTTCAAAGGGAGCATCCATAAAATATCCAAAGAAAAGAATAAGGTTTTTTAGTTGCCTCGGATTGTTTGCCAGTTCTTTCCTGAGATACTTGTTGATAATATTAAATTGAAGCCCATCTGGAGCAACATACAGTTTCTCATGGGTGCTTTCTTTTCGAATAATGGCATTTCCCGTTGAATGGAAAGTGGTGATAATCGCCGGAATTCCTAATTGCTTGTTAATTCTCTCTTTTAGTTCATCAACAGCCTTATTTGTAAATGAAATTACCAAGATTTCTTGAGGATATACTTTCCTCTTTTCCACGAGATATTTGACTTTTGCGGCAACGGTAGTTGTTTTTCCTGCTCCTGCTCCTGCAATCACCAAGCAATAGTCTTCATCCGTCAACACTGCAGTTCTTTGCTCTTCATCCAATTTTATTTTCGGATCAATGGACTGAAGCATTTCGTCAAAATAAATTTTCTCGTTTTCAAGATGCTTCGCTATAAATTCTTTGTTATGTGTTTCAACGATTGATTCAATGTTGTCGTAACAGGCCAGAGCTTTTTCAAGGTCATCCTGAGAAAACCCGCCCTTTTCACAATAAATATTTAGGCCACCAACATCCTGCAACTTCTTAAAAACACTAGCCTCATCCTTGCATCCAGAAAAATATTGTGAATAGGATTTTTTATTTATATAAATGTCTGACGATAATAAAGCATCAATTCTTTGCTTAAAAGTAAATAATGGTGATGGTGAACAATTAGCAGATACGGGTTTTTCTTCTGTCTTCACAATTGTTTTTGTTATAGGCTTGAAATCATTTTTCTTTTCTTTCTGAACCTCATCGATATGTGTTCTAATAAACTCGATTGCTGATTCTGAATAATAATTCTGTAAATATTTCTCACCGTTTAATGTTTTTTTCTCAACTGAAATAATTCCCAGATTATTTCCTTTTGAAGTGGCGACACGAGTTTGGTTTGTTTCCTCCAAAAAAATTAGAAATCCTTCGGTTAAAAGGAAATCCGTAATCAATGACGGATAAATTAATTTCTCCCCGTTTTTTCTTTCTCCATTTATTTTCTCAGTAATTTCCGAAATCTTCAAAAAGCCTTTGGGTACCATTTGGCTGTAGCTGGATTTTTTTGGTTCATTTTAATTTAGTTTTTTAACCCAAGCGTTAGATTTATTTATTACGTATTTTGTAGCTTTTTGGTCGGCATCGGTAATAGCCCTTTTCCACTTAATATTATCTTTCCATTTCTTTATAAACACCCCAACCAAACACACCCAACACA
>CAYQUB010000010.1:0-15581 GCA_964420625.1 uncultured Bacteroidales bacterium
CGCAGCCAATCTTTTTCTTTCTGTTTGAACAGTCTTTCTTTTCCGGCTGCTCCCCGAACATCCTCGATGTCTTCGGTGTCGGCTTTCTGGAAAATGTCTTTGAACCAGCGCCGCAAAACATAATCTTCGGTTTCCAAAACCCGGTGGTCCAGATCTTGAATGACGCTGTCATAACGATCAAAACCGTCGGTCGCGATCGTGACGACGTTGTCATTTTCACCCAGACGCAGATACTTGGCCATTTTGATGGCCCCCAGAATGTTGCAGATCCCCGAGACGCCGAACAGATCGGTCATCGCCGCCGCCACATCCGGATCAACTCCGTATTCTTTAAGAATATGCGGGGCGTCATGAATGATCTTCAGGCCTTTGACCGAATCGTCGTCTTTGATCAAAACAATGAAATCGGTGGTCAGAACATTATGAATGAGCGTGCACATTTTGTCCCCGATGCCTTCGATGCGGTGCTGTCCGCGTCCGCCGTTCATGAGAGTCGAACATTCGTAAGGTTCCAGCGCGACGATCTTGGCTTCCGGAAAGACCGCTTTGATTTGGTCTCCCGCCGCCAGCGTTCCGGCGCTTCCGGGAGCGGAAGTGAAGCAGGCGATCCGGCCGTTTCCAATCCCTTTGACGGCTTCCACGGCGCTGTTTCCGGTGACATGACGATGGAACCGGTAATTAGGGAACAGTTCGAATTGCGCCAAAGTCCGGTAATTCGGGTTTTTCTTCAGTTCATAAGTCCGCTCGAGCGTCAAAATGACGTCCGATTCGGTTCCGGGCGTCAGATCCAGTTTGGCGCCATAACGGCGAATGCGGTCATAACGCTCCTTGCTCATGTTGTCAGGCATGATGACGATGGAATCATATTTCATCAGATTGCAGATGTATGAGACCCCGATCCCGAAATTGCCGGTGGAAGGTCCCAAGATGGTGTGTTTTCCGGGGATAATGTCCCCGTCGACGCAACCTTCGATGAGCGTCGAATAAGCCGGTCCGACTTTATGGGATCCGGACGGGAAGTATTTCCCGAGCAGAACGACGATGTTCGCTTCAACCCCGGTCAGGGCTTTGGGAAGAACGATCTTATTGACTTGGTTCTTTTCGTTTTTCCAAGTGATGTTAAAGAGATTGATCGGATCCAGTTCGCTGGCTTTGGCTTTAAGAGCTTGTTTTCTGATTTTGGGATCAATTTTGTCCGGATGAAGCATTTCCTCGTAAGTTGGTCCGAATGGAACTTTATACATGTTTGAATTCTCCTTTTTCTTGTAAATAATTTTGTAGGGCAAGAAGATCGGGTTTTAGAAGCGGGGGAGCGCCAACGGCTTTCCTAGCGTTTTCTGGGTCTTTGAGCCCGTTTCCGGTCATGATGAAGGTGACCGTTTCGGTTGGTTTGATGATTCCGTCTTTAACGGCTTTTCCGATGCCGGCCAAAGCCGCCACTCCGGCCGGTTCGCCGAAGATGCCTTCGCGGCTGCCCAGCTGTTTCATGGCACTCAGGATGTCGGCGTCGGTTACCGCGATCCAGGCTCCGTCCGAATTGGCCACGGCCTTTTGGGCTTTGATCGGATTGCGGGGGATCCCGACGGCGATGCTGTCCGCGATCGTGTTTTCTTCGCATTCCTTAAGCGCTGATTTGGTTTTCCAAGCCTGACAGAAAGGATCGCAGCCTTCGCTTTGAACCCCAAGCAGTTTTGGAATTTTTTTGATCAATCCGAGCATCAAAAGATCATAAAACCCTTTGTATACTCCCGCGATCGTGCAGCCATCCCCAACCGATACCGCTACCCAATCAGTGGGTTGGAAATCAAGCTGCTCGGCGATTTCCAAAGCGACGGTCTTTTTTCCTTCAACCAAATGCGGATTGATGGCCGCGTTTCGGTTATACCACCCGTAAGCTTCGATGGCTTGCTTGGATAAATTGAAAGTTTGGCGGTAATCGCCATCGACGCTGATCAGAGTCGTTCCATAAACCATCAGTTGGGTCACTTTCCCAAGCGGGGCTCTTTTCGGAACGAAAATGACGCTTTTTAATCCCATTCGGGCGGCATGGCAAGCCAGACTGGAAGCGGCGTTTCCGGTTGAACTGCAAGAGATAACGGTTTGTTTGGCTTCAATGGCTTTTAAAACCGCCACGGCGCTGGCTCGGTCCTTCAAAGAAGCGCTGGGATTGACCCCTTCGTCTTTGATATATAAGGTCTTGACGTTTATTTCTTTATTTAACCTTGCGGCTTGGTAAAGCGGGGTCCACCCCACATGGAGCATCTTTCCGAAATCGTCGCTTTCGACGCTCATCAGCGGTTGATAACGCCACATGGAAAAGTCGGCGTTGTTCTGAAAATATTTCCGATCAACGGCCTTTTTCATGGCTTCGTAATCGTATTCGATGTCCAAGATGCCTTTTTCGCCGCAGGAAGGGCAGGTTTGGGCGGTTGGACTCGGGGATAGGACTTGGCCGCACAAAGTGCACCGATAATGTTTTACGTAAGTTTTCAAATTTTCACCTTCGGGTTCTCCCCTAGATCTTCATGAGAAAGTCTTTTATCATGTTCAGGGCCACTTGCTTGCGATAATCTTTGTTTGATATTGCGCCAAAATGGTCTCCGCTTCGGCTTTCAAAGCGGAAACGGTTTGGCCTTTGATTGAGGCTTCGATGGATCGGTTCCGGATCACGGTTTGATAGACCGCCCCCAGAGCGACCCGAAAATCTTGGATCATCTGGTTTTTGAGGCTCACCGCGCCGGCGAAAGATACTTTGGAAATCGCATCGGCTCTTCGGCCCCCGACTTTGATCCATTGAACCTTGGTAAAATCCTGATCGGGGATGATGATCTCCCGAATCAGTTCATTGGCTCGGATCACCGTCTTCCTCGGCCCAACGATGATTTCTTCGATCGGAAGTCTCCTGATCCCCCCGATGCTTTCCAAAACGACCATGGCATCAAGCAAATACAGGGCTACCAAACTGTCTCCGGCCGGAGAAGCATTTCCGATGTTTCCGGACAAAGTGGCTACATTTCGTACCGCCGGCGAAGCCATCTCGGCGATGACTTGTTTCAGAAGCGGCGGCGTGTCAGGGTGGTCCAGCAGATCCTCAAGCGAGGTCATCGAGCCGATCCGGATCTGCGACGGTTCTTTGATCACGACTTTTAGTTCTTTCAGATTGAACAGAAAGAGAAGATTCTTTTCAAATTTCGGAGGAAGTCCGGCCGTATTCCGTTTTTGGATCATCAGGTCGGTTCCACCCGCGATGATCTGATAAGGTTCTTCATTAAGAAGGCTTAAAGCTTCCCGATAGTTAGCGGGAATGATCTGTTTTACCATAATCCCGCCCCCTTTTCGGATGCTCGCTTGACCGCCTTTACGATCATGTTGTAACCGGTGCACCGGCACAAATTCCCGGAGATCCCGATTCGGATCGCTTCTTCGGTCGGATGGGGGTTTTTGTTAAGCAGGCTTTCGGACGCAATGATCATTCCCGGCGTGCAAAAACCGCACTGCATTCCCCCCTCTTCCGCGAAAGCTTCTTCCAGGGCTTTATAGCGTTTGGTTTTGGAAAATCCCTCAATCGTGACCAAGGAATGGCCGTTTATGTTACCCAAAGGAAAACAGCAGCTGTTGATGATGTGACCATCCAAAAGCACCGCGCAGGCGCCGCATTCCCCTTCGCCGCAGCCTTCTTTGGATCCGGTCAGACGGAAATGATCGCGCAGAACATCCAAAAGCCGCAGACTGGGGTTAAGATCGAGTTCAACTTCTTCGCCGTTAAGGCTAAATTTAATTGGTTTCATGATTCAATAGCTCCATGATGTATTCCGGGGTCGCCGGTATTTTGTGAATCGGCCGTTTGATGGCTTGCTCAATGGCCAAAGCCACCGCCGGCGCTCCGCCGACCAGGGTTAATTCGCCCGCGCCTTTGGCTCCGTATGGTCCGAAAGCAAACGGGTTTTCAACCAAAAATGTTTGGGTCGGGGCCATGTCCGCCGCCGTCGGGATGATATAATCGGTCAGATTGTGCTGTTTGATCATTCCCATTTCGTGACGCATGACTTCCAGATATCCGTAAGCCACGCCCTGAGCAATGCCGCCGTCGGCCTGACCGAGGATGATTCTCTCATCAATGGCTTTCCCCAGATCATAAGCGCTCCAAATCCCGGTCACTTTGACGGAATAAGTAACGGGATCAACTTCCGTTTCCACGACGTTCACGCCCCAGGAATAAGCCGGATAGGCATCTCCTTGCATGGAATCTTCATCCCATTTGATGAAGTCGGGTTGTTGATACTTTTCAATCACGGTGATTTCTTTATTTTGGACCCATTGATCGCGAAGTTTCTTGGCGGCTCTGGCCAATAGTCCGCCCACGATCATCACGGTTCGCGAGGCCACGGTCGGTCCCGAGTCGGGCACATCATCGGTATCCGGTCTTTCAAAGGTGACTTGCGAAGCGGGAATCTGCAGGGTTTCATAAACGATTTTCTTAAGCGTGGTTCTCGCGCCCTGCCCCATGTCAACGGCGGCGACCAGGATGAAAACCTGGCCGGATTTATCTTTGCGCAATTTCACCTGGGCTTTGATGTGCGTGCTTTCGCCGCTGCCGGTGAACCCGCAGCCATGGAAAAAGCAACTCATCCCAATCCCTTTGAAACGGTTTTTTGCTTGATAGATTTGGTGTTTTTCATGATACCCGGAAGCTTTGGCGACTTTATCGATCAATTCTTTCAAAATGATCGGGTCTCTAAAGACGCCCCCGGTGGAAGTCAAATCGCCTTGTTTGGCCAGATGGGCCATCCGGAACTCAAAAGCCGAAACCCCCAGTTCTTTCGCGAGGTGATGCATGAACATTTCAATCGCGAAGATCATCTGCGGCGCCCCGAAACCCCGGAACGCCCCGGTCGGAACGGTATTGGTAACAAAAACGTCGCCGGTAACATCCAAATTCGGGATCGTATAAGCCCCGGTTACGGCTAACATGGAACGCGCCAAAACGACGCTGCTTAATCCGACGTACGCGCCGCCGTCCAAACCTATTTGGGCTTTGATTCCCAAAAGGCGGTTGTTGGCGCCGATGATCCCCGAAAGCTTGATTCGGGACGGATGCCGCTTGGTGGTGACCAGCATGTCTTCTTCGCGTTCATAGATCATTTTTATGGGTTTTCCGATCTTGGTGACGGCGACTGCCAACTGGCAGGCCATCAGCGACGGAAATTCCTCTTTGCCCCCAAAAGCTCCGCCGACCGCGGCTTGGATGACCCGAACTTGTTTCGGCTCCCATCCCAAAGCGCTGATGACGGCGTTTTTTACATAAAAAGGACATTGAAATGATCCGATCAGTTTGATCTTCCGATCGTTTTCCAAACAAGCGATCAGCCCCTGAGGTTCAATGTAAGCTTGTTCCTGATAACCGGTTTCGTAAGTATGTTCGATCAAGCGGTGCGGCGATCCCAAAAGGCCCTCAAAATCGCCTTTGGAATAATGCTTGTGAACGGCGCTGTTTTGGTAATCGAAGACCGGGGTCAGTTCCTCATATTCGATCTTGATGGTTTTTACTATTTCTTCCAACACCGCTTTGTCTTTTCCAACCATGAGCATGATCGGTTCCCCGATGTGGTTGACGTTGTTCTTTGCAAAGATCGGCCAATCTTCACCGATGATCTTCACAAAGTTCTTTCCGGGGATATCCGAAGCATCAACCGTAAAATACCCGTCGGGAAGGACGGGAATGAGAATGTTTTTTATCAAAGCATGGGCTTTTTCGGAACGGACGGTCTTCGCGAAATGCACCTCATCCATCTGGATGTCACTTGCGAACACGGTCTTTCCGGAGGCTTTTTCTTCGTAATCGACGAGCGGGACCGACTGACTGATGTTTTTCACGGCCGGGCCTCCTTTATTTCATGGTAATGGCTTTGGTTGGACACTTGGCGACGCAAAGTCCGCATTCGAAACACTTGTTCGCGTCAAAGGTGATTTGATCTTTCATGGAAATGGCAAAATACGGGCAGACTTTGACGCACAGCAGGCATTGGGTACATTTCTCAACAATCAGTTGGGGCAACCCGGCCTTGTATTTGGTATTGTTCCTTAGGCCGGAAGAAATGACGTCGGCGACGCTTTCGAACCGGTATTTTTCCAATCTTTCCGGAAGATCCTCGATGATCTTCGCATACAACTGTTTGCCTCTTAACAAAGCTCCGGACAGCATCTGCACGGCGCTGGCCCCCGCGAGCAAAAATTCGATGACATCATCCGCGCTTTGAATTCCGCCGACGCCGATGACCGTCAAAAACGGCTCGGCTTTTTTGATGGCATAAACGGTGGCCAAAGCCAAATTTTTGATGACCGGACCGCTGGTCCAGGCAAAACCGGATTCATTTCCGTAGAGGATCGAACGGTTCTCGATGTCAATCTTCATGGTCGGCCCGAGCGAATTGATGGCCACGATCCCGTTGCCGCCGTTTTCCCGAACCGCTTGGGCGAAAGCCGCCGGATTCGGAATGTGCGGACTGATCTTGATGTAAATCGGTTTTTTGGTTCGTTCCCGAATGGTAAAGACGGTTTTCGCGATGACGGAAAGATCCGTCCCAACATAGTGGGTCGACACTTCAAAAGCATCCGCGAACGGGTCAAGCATCGGAATCAATGTTTCCATGTCTTCTTTGGTATAGCCGACGCTGACAATCAGCGGCCGGTCTTTGGTTTTCATGAACTCGGGAAGAATGGAATTGATCCATTCTTCTTTCGGAATTTCGCTCCATAATTCGCAATTCATCACATATTCCCGGTCGCCGTAAATGCAAGGCTTCGGAATCTTGGGGAGTTTCGTGGAAATGGTTTTGGTGACGACCGCTCCGCATCCGGCGTCTTGCATGAACCGAAGCTTTTCCAAGTCTCCGACCAAAGGTCCGGAGGCCGGCATTAACGGATTGTCCAGCGTCAGGCCGTCAAATGAGGTCTTTAAATTCATTTTGCTTCCTCTTTTTCAATATTTTCCCAAAGGATCCGGGCGGAGTTTTCCGCGACGGCGTATTTTCGTTTAAGGGTTGGATTCACTTCATAATCTTTTACGACCGCCTGTCCGGCTACAAAAACCTGTTTTGGTTTAAATCCGGGAAACAGTCCGAAGAACAGGTGGGCCATGGCGTTGCTTTGGTTCATCGGCGTTGGCGGCACGTAAGGCAATAGCAAGAAATCCGCCGCATACCCTTTTTTGATGCGGCCCAAGTCGATGCCAAGCCTTTTGCTCGCATAGCCGTAAGTATCATTGATGATCTTTTTGAGGTCATCCAAACCAAATTCCGTCGGCGTTTTGTCCTTCAGATGGGCCGAAAACAGGATGTTTTGGTACTCCAAAGCCATACCCGATGATAAGCCGTCGTTTCCGGCGATGACCCGGATGCCCTTGTTTCGGAAAGCCCGAAGATTCGGAAGACCAACGCCGTTGTTCATGTTTGAAGAAACATTGATGGCAATGACGCAGTTCTGTTCTTTGATGATGTCCAATTCTTCGTCATGAACGTGAAGGCAATGAGCCAGAAGGCTGCCCGGGTTAAGCAGACCATGGCGTCGCAAACGGTTGATTACCCATTCTCCGTACTTTTCCAAACAATCCTCCTGATCCACTTCGCTTTCGGCCACATGGATGTGGATCGGACGGTCCCCCAACGCCAGTTTTACTTTGGTCAGGGTGGCTTCCGAAAGCGACATCGAAGCATGCAACCCGAAAAGGCCGCTGGTAAACGGGGTATGGTTATTTTGCGTAAAACCGCGGTTTTCTTCAATGGTCTTATCAACGTCAAAACGGTCGCTGGTCTCAAAGGCAAACACTCCGCGCATCAGCGCGTCTTCGCAAACCGCCTTTTTCAGAGTCTTTAGCGAGCCGGTGATGTCCAGACCGCTGGCATGATGATCAATCATGGTGGTCACGCCGTTTTTCATGGCGTCGACGGCACTCACGATCCCGCTGTCATAGATCATTTTTAGATCCAAATGGCGATCCATTTTCCACCACAGCTGGTCCAAAATTTCTTGAAAGTTGGCCGGATGGTATGGAACGTTCATCCCGCGGGCAAAAGCCGAATAGATGTGCATGTGCCCGTTGACGAGCCCCGGCATCAGCAGACAGCCTTTTCCGTTGGTTATCTCATAGCCGAGATCTTCAAAATCGGCCATTCTCCCGATCCCGATGATCTGGTCGGAAAACAAAACATAAGCATCGTCAAAGAAATCATAGAAATCATAGACCGACACATTGGTGATGGCTTTAATCATGGTTTTTGTCTCCTCCGATCAATTGGCCGACTCCGCCTAGAAATTTGTTGTCTTTCAAAATGAATTTTCCCCTCAGCATCGTGGAAATGACCCGTCCGGCCGAAGGCAAGCCTTCGTACAGCGAGTAATCCGAGGTTCCGTGATTTCCGTGGATGGTTTCCCGGTTGTTCCGTTCGTAAATCACCAAGTCGGCGTCAAACCCGACCTGGAGTTCGCCTTTGGCGGGAAGGTTCTGGGAAACCGCCACGTTTCTGGTCATTTTATCAATGGCGTCGTCACTCAGGTGATAACGCATGATGTTCAGGGAATGTTCGATCCCGCCGATCCCCAGCGGAGTATCTTTGAGGGTCTTGGCTTTTTTATCAGCCTTCATGTAAGCGCAGTGGTCGGTTCCGATCGCGTATACCGAATCCCGAAGCCGCAAAAGCAGATCGCGTTCAAAAGACGACCGCAGCGGCGGAGCGAAAGTATAGAGATATCCTTCTTTTTTCTTAAGTTCATCTTGAGTAAAAGTGAAGTATTGGGGACAGCTTTCAATGAAAAAATGTTCATTGATCAAATCGGGATAAGCCGTCAAAAGCGATTCCAGCGTCTTTCCCGAACTCAAGTGGACCATATACATGGTTCCGCCCGTCTTCTTCGTGAACTCCGCCAGTTTCAGCGCTTCGGAGGTTTCGCTTTCCGACGGCCGGCTTTTCGGAAGATCCCGATAAGTAAAGGTCTCATCAAGTCTGATCATGTCATCATTTTCAATGTGAGCCATAAGCAAAAAATGATGTTTTTTGGACAATTTAAGCAATTCGATGATCGCTTCGTCATATGTTCTTCGGCCGGAATCCGAATAAGTCGTAAAGAGCTTAAGCGAATTCATGCCCAGTGATTTCATTTTCAAAACAAAAGCGGTCAGATCGCCTTTCGGGTTTTTGATCGTGGCATGGAACGCATAATCCACGACGCTCTTTTTGGCGAGATTCAGCCTTTTTAAATAAGCGGCTTCCAGATCTTCGGCACAATCGACCGGATCCAGAAAATCAATGATCGAAGTCACCCCTCCGTAAGCGGCCGCCACGCTTCCCGAATAAAAATCATCGACGGATTTGATGGCCCCCCCTTCCAATTCGAAATGGACGTGCGGGTCAATGACGCCGGGGATGACTTCCATCCCGCTGGCGTCGGTCAATTCCCGAGCATCAAAAAACTCCGCAGAAATGGCCTGGATTTTACCTTCCGAGCCATACAGGTTTTTACTTACCCAACGGCCGTTCTGAAAAAGTTTGCCATTAATGATCCCAAAATCGTACATGTTTGTTCCCCTCCCCTTTGGTCAGAAAGCCGTAATGACTTTGGCTTTCTCCAGATGATAAGTTTTGATGACTTGATCCAGAAAATCGGTCCGGACGACCAACACCAGATTTAGTTTTGATTCAATCATTTTTTTCAGAATGGCATCAAACCCCATTCCGTTCAATTCCAATTGGCCGATCTCATCCAGGTAAATGGGTTCAGTTTTCGCTTCGATCATCTGAAGGATGCCCGTTTCGATCCAATCCATGGTCGGACCGTTGATCACAAAGGGTCCGATATTCCCTCTTTTTTCAAATTGGCCGACATAAAAAGCCTCGTGCAGCAGCAAATCCTTGGTCTCCTGGGTGGATAAACGCATCGCCTGATAACCTTGGACCCGATTGTCGCTCAGTATTTTTACGGAAACAAACCCGTCTCCGCGTTTGGTTTCCCGATAATGGGAAAGCAGTCTCGTTGTCTTTCGGGAATTGATGTCCCCGGTAACAATAGTGATCATATTCCTTCCTTGAAGGTTTCCCTTCGCCGATGGTGCTTTTTTAGGCATTCCCCGCATCGGTTCCTTTTGTTTTCATTTAAGAAAGCAGCCAAAGCCGGCAAAAACCGGCCTTGGCCGATAATCAGATTAGCAAAGTTGCGGCGATGGCCATTAAAAACAGCGCGCCGGAAACCGCCCAGTTGGGCTTGAACAACCAAGTAGTCCTTTTTTGAATCGCCAGCGATCCAAAATAGAAGCCCGCGAAAACCACTCCGTCCAACAGTCCGGGAAGCAGAGTGAAATCAATCATGTTCCCCAAACTTTGGATCTGCTTGTACACTTCTTTGAACAAAAAGATGTTGATGCCTTGATTCCCCAAAAAGAAGATTCTCCAAAGCAACCCGGCTCCCAAAAAGGCGGAAAACCGAACCCCAGTCTTTTGGTTTTTCAAAAGCGGAAGCAGGCTCAAGACGGCCAGCGATTGCAGCACGATGGAGATCATCGGATTGTAAGTCATGATCGTTGGCAGACCCGGCAGCATGAAATCGACGGCTTTTATCGAAGCGGCGATCAATCCCACGTATAAGATGGCTTTTTGGGATTGCGTTTTTTGATAAGCATGAAGCATGATGGCCGCTCCGATCGGGAACATGACGCTTCCGGAAACCAGCGGCGGCAAGAACTTCAGTCCATAGCCGAGCGTGGCCTCCAAAAGACCCCACAGAGCGCCATAGAACAGGACATATAAAAATAACGGCGTGGCTTTTTTCATTTTGTTTTCTCCTTTTGTTGGTTGGCCAAAATCCCGTTTAAAATCTTTTCCGGGGTGACCGGAAGTTTGGTTATTCGAACGCCGACGGCGTTGTAAATGGCATTGGTCAGAGCGGCCGGCGGCGTATCGGTTCCGATCTCGGCGACTGATTTAGCCCCGAAAGGTCCGGATGGCTCATAGCTTTCCGCGAACTCGGTGGTCAATTTCTTGATGTCCAGAGCCGTCGGTATTTTGTAATACTGAAATCCGTTGGTCAACAGGTTCCCTTTTTTGCCATACTTCACATTTTCAAAGCAAGCTAGTCCGAGTCCCTGGGTAATGGCGCCTTCGATTTGGCCTTTGGCCATCAGCGGATTGATGGTCGTTCCGCAATCCACGACGCTGACATAATCCTGGATCTCGAATTCTCCGGTCTCCTTGTCCACGTCGACTTCGGCGAAACCGGCCATGAACGGCGGCGGCGATTTCGTCCCAACAAAACTGCCGGTGGCGCATAATTGTTTTTGATTTTCGCTGTAGGTCAGACAGTTGGATAAATGGGAAAGAGTGATCTCCTGACCGGCTTTGGTCTTGAAAACCAAGCCGTCAAACTCAATTTCGTCCATTTCGGTTTTCAGAGCCCGAGCCGCTTCTTCCAGCAGCATCGCCTTCAGACTGCGGGCCGCTCGCAAAACCGCGTTTCCGGAAATGTAAGTGGTGCTGGAAGCATACGCTCCGGTATCAAAAGGGGTCAGATCGGTATCCGATGAATAGACCGCCACTTTGTCCGTGGTCGTCATAAGTTCTTCGGCGGCGATCTGGGCCAGGATCGTGTCGCTTCCCTGGCCGATGTCGGTAGCGCCGACGGTCAGATTGTAAAAACCGTCATCGTTCAGTTTGATGGTCGCGGCTCCCATGTCAATGTTCGTGATCCCGCTCCCTTGCATGGCAATGGCCATGCCCACGCCCTTGACTTTCGAGCTTGAAAGTTGGGTCCGCGGATATTTCTTTTTCCAGTTGATCAATTCCATCCCGCGTTTGAGGCAATAGTCAAGTTTGCATGAATCCATGTCCATCGCGGTTCCTTCGGTCCCTTCACCCATGATTCGGAAGATCGGGCTGGTTTCCCCTTCCTTCATCATGTTCTTCTGGCGGAATGCGACCGGATCCATCCCCAGTTTTTCGCTCAGGATGTCGATCGCGGATTCCAAAGCGAAATTCCCCTGGATGGCTCCGTAACCCCGGAAAGCTCCGGATGAAACGTGATTGGTATAAACGACGGTTCCATAGAAAGAAACGGCGTCGACTTTATTGTATAAAGGCAGAACTTTCGAACCCACGACCATGAAAACGGTCAAAGAGTGTTCGCCGTAAGCCCCGGTATCCGACAGAACATGGCAATCGATGGCGCGGAGTGTTCCGTCTTTCATGGCTCCCAGTTTCATGTCGATCCGCATCGGATGACGGGTATAGGTGGATTCAAATACTTCTTTGCGCGTATAAACCATTTTGGACGGTTTTTTAGTCAGATAGGTGACCATGGCCACCAACATTTCCCCGTGCAAGGCTTGTTTCCCGCCAAACCCGCCGCCGACCCGCGGTTTGATGACCCGGATCTGACTGATCGGGATATCCAGAGTTTGGGAAAGCATGCGGCGCACATGGAACGGGGTTTGGGTCGCCGAGATCATGACCAAACGGTTTTGATAATCCATCCGGGCGTTCACGGCATGCGGCTCCAGCATGGAATGCGCCTGAGCTTGCGTATAAAAGGATTCTTCAATGACGACATCGCAGCGTTTAAGAGTTGCTTCGACATCCCCAACCTTCATGGCATAGGCCGCGGCGATGTTGCGTTTCGGTTCGAAACCGATCGGAAACATTTCATGGATGCCATCTTCGGGATGAATGACGGAAGGATTGTCCAGCGCCTTCTCAAAATCCAAAACCGGTTCTAAAACTTCGTAATCGACTTTTATGAGACTGAGGGCTTTCAAAGCCGTGGCTTCATCAACGGCCGCTACCGCCGCCACTTCGTCCCCAACATAACGGACGTATTCATCGAGGATGAATTTGTCATGCGGAGATGGTTCCGGATATCCCTGGCCGGCTCTGGTAAAGGACTTGCGCGGGACATCGCGGTGGGTCAAAACTAGGTCGACTCCGGCCAAAGCGCGGGCTTCCGCAACCTCAATGGTCCGGATCCTCGCAAAAGCATGCGGACTCCTTAATACTTTGACGATCAAAGAATTGGGTTCGGCCAAATCATCGGTGTAGGCCGGCCGTCCCAGCATGATCCCCTTGCCGCCGATGGAGCGGGTCTTTTGATTAACGGCTTTCATCGTTTTTCACCCAAATACCTTTTTATCGCTTTAAATTGCGACTGATAGCCGGAACAGCGGCAAAGATTCCCGACGACGTATTGTTTGATCTCTTCATCGGTCGGATTCTTCAGTTCTTTTTTGAGCGCGTAAACCGTCAAAGCCAATCCGGTGTTGCAAAAACCGCATTGGTCGGCGCATTCGGCTCCGAAACTGTCCGCGATGAACCCGATTTCTTCCGGAAGACCTTCGACGGTCGTCACTTCGCGTCCTTCGGCGCGGACCGAAAGCAGCGAACAGGATAAAACCGGTTTTCCGTCCAAAAGGACGGTGCAACTGCCGCAGGCGGAAGCGTTGCAGCCGTTTTTGACGCTGGTGACATGATTGTTTCGCAGCGTCTCTAACAGATATTCATTGGGTTGGACTTCAAAGGTTTTTCGAAGCCCGTTCAAGATCAGATTAACCTTCATGGGCAATCACCTCTTTCAGGCCCCGGGCAACATAGACTTGGGCCAGTTTTTTCCGGTATTCTTCGGAAGCAACATTATCGGTTCCGAATTTGAGAGTGTCCATGGCGATCCGGGCGGTTTCCGAAATGGCCGCCGCATCGGGGTGGTTGGCATGATTGACGTAATTCATGGCGATGGTCGCCAAAGCCGCCGTTCCCGGGCGGGCCCCCACCGCGATCATGAATTTATGATTTGTTATGGCAACCGCCACATTCAAAACCGCGAAATCCAAAGCCGTGGTACATACTTTCTTAAAGAATCCGATGTTCACGTTTTTTCGGATTCGAATATGGGTCAGAATGCCAACCGGCTTTTCTTTCATTTCCATGTATTCCTGAAGGCTGATCTCTTTTTTGGGATAAAAAACCAGTTCCGCCTCCGTGGTCAGAAGCGGGGTCAAAAAATCCGAAAACGGAAAACCGCCGATGATGCTTCCGCCGACGGTGGCCAAATTCCGAAATCCGATCCCCATGATCTTTCCGGTCGCTTCGGACAGAAATCCTTGGCCTAAGGTTCGGATGCCCGGATGTTTCTCGAAATCCCGAAGCGTCACCATCGCTCCGATTTCAAACAAATCGGTTTTTTCGATGATTTGGTTCAGCCCCAGGCCGCTTAAGTCGATCAAGGTATTGATGTTCTTTTTGGAGAACTTGAGCCAAATTCCGCCGCCCAGGATGGCGTTGTCCGGATGGCTCTTCAATGATTCAAAGGCATCGTTTAACGATGCGGCTTTGTGATAAGCTTTGATGTCCATTTGCTCATTCCTTTCTTCTTCGGCCGATGGTATAGACAAAATTCTCGATCGTATCAATGTCAGTAAGAATTTCCTGGTCGTTGGTTTCGATTACTTCCGCGTCCTGCCGGTCCCGAAAGGCCCGTAAACTGGATTCGTTGTCTTCTTTTAGAAGCCGCCCTTTGAGGGAAACCAGAATGAAAAGGGGATGGCCTTTTTGTCCATGATAGCTGGGAATCCGGATCGGTTTTCGGCCTTTTAAAAGCAGCTCATAAGTACCCGCTCCAACAAACGGGCAATCGCCGGGGAGCACAAAAAAATCTTCGCTGACGGCTTCGACGCCTTTTTTGACCGAAGAGAACATCCCGCTCGGGTAGTTCTTGTTTTCAATGCAAGTTACAAAAGGTTTATCTTTCAGAAATTCGCTGAGTTCCTGGTGATAGTGTCCGGTCACAACAAAAATATGGCTTACATAAGGTTGCATGCCATCGATTGCATGTTCGATGAGTGATTTCCCGTTGGCCATCAAAAGCATTTTGTTGGTTTTGGCGCGGCTGGCGTAACCTGCGGCCAGAATGATTCCTTGGGCCATATTCCCTCCTTAGTTGAAAAATAAGAACTAAAGCATAGGTCGTTTCGCTAACGCGGTTTTAAGGAATTGAGTGGATTTGGATTGTGAAAAAAGGGGTAATCCTTTTCTATATGATAACACGAGAAGGGAAAATAAACAATATTATGTTCGTTGGAAAAAGGAAATGAAAAAATTGACTCCTTAAAAAAGAAGCCAATTTTTATTATTATCTAAATATTATCAACGAATCAAGAGGTCTTCAATCCTTCTGCAACCGGTTCTAATTTCCCAAAGTATTGACCAGCCATTCTTTAATTAATTCATAACGCTTAACATAATGGTTCGGAATTCGGATTATTTTTATCTTGTTGTCTTTGCAAATCCGTTCTTTTTTTCGATCGTTTGCAATCGAAACTTCGTTAAGGATGTGCTCGTTTCCATCGATTTCAATCACAAGAATTGGCAGCTTTGTCCTTTTGTCATAAACAACAAAATCAAACTCCCCTTTAAAATAGAATTCTTTATCTCTCACAAAAACATTTTCGAAAGCGGTACTTATTTTGACTTTTGATTTAAATTCGATATTCTTCACGGTTGTTGTAATATGGGAAATGGTCTTAAAAAAAACACACCAAACACACCCAACAC
>CAYQUB010000011.1:0-15037 GCA_964420625.1 uncultured Bacteroidales bacterium
TCCCGTGTTGGTAAGCATAATCAAACAGAGCCAACCCTTTTTCTTCGTCGATCCCGCCGTCTTTGGTTTTAAGTCTCATGGCCCCGAACCCCAATAGGGAGGTGGTGATGTCGCGGTCATACCATTTCCGATGTTCCATACTGTGTACCTCGTCTTCATTTTAGCATATTACCCTGCTCAAAACAACAAAAAATATCCAAAATAGGATCAGCGATTCTGGATCTTTGATTGGTTTTTAAGATTATGTTCTTGGGTTCGGCTCTGCAACAGAGAAATCGGCTCCATTGTTGTTGGTGTCGGTCAAAGTTGCGCGAACAATGGCGGTTGTGTTCGAAGGTGCGGGAGCTGCTGCTGGCCCTTCAAAGAAATTTGATCCGTCTGTTCCAACGAAATCAATGATGTTGGCACTGCTTGCATCAACAGGACGATCGATGGTATTGCATAATGCAAGTTTAAATCCCGTTCCTCCCATGGTGATTCCACAGGTGGCATCTGGGGTCGGAAGGGCAACTGTTCCACCGGTTCCTGCGGCGCACTGAATGAGATAATACCCGTGGGCTTCAATAGTCCCGGTTAACTCGATCAGTACCGGATAAGTTACTCCGTCATCGGTTGGTAATTTAAAAAGTCCGGTTTTTGATGCGTAGAATAGAACAACCCCAGTCAAATCGATGGCTGCGTCAGTGGTGTTATACAATTCAACGAAGTCATTAATGTAGGTTGCTCCAGTATTTCCGCCACCGCCGTATGCTTGGCTGATAATTATTGAACCAGCAACAACTAGAGGAATAGGGGCTTTTGCGGTTACGTTAATATCCCAAATAGCGTTCGCTGTTCCTGCGATGTTTCCGTCCAAGAAACAATTAACGGTGATTTTGACGGTCTTATCAGCCGCTGGGGCGGTGAAGACTCCGGCGGCAGTAATGGTGGCCAGATCATCGGTTGTCCAGGTGTATTTTACTCCCGGAATGGTGATCATGGCGGTATCGGTGATGAAGCCTAGATTTCCGGATACTTCATCGCCTTCTTTGACGATGGCTTCGATCTCAGCGGCCGCGATTGCTAATTTTTCAGCTTCGGTAAGATTAACCGGAACTTCAACATCGCCTTCGCGATCCAGGAATCCCAAACGCCATCCCGAAGAAATGCTGTAATCATAAACAACGGCAGTGACTTTGACTTTTGTTCCCGCGAGAGCTTCAAGTCCGCCAATTCCCACCGATTTGTAATAAACAAGAATCTTCGGTGCGCCTGCAGTCATGGATTCAGCCAAATAAACGTCATCGTAAGTTCCCTGAATGGAAACATACAAATCGAATTTGACTAATTTTCCG
Source organism: uncultured Bacteroidales bacterium (assembly GCA_964420625.1). GTDB lineage: Bacteria > Bacillota_I > Bacilli_A > ML615J-28 > CAG-698 > UBA2253. Next base: position 1,335 of record CAYQUB010000011.1, read on the forward strand.
TAGAAAGCTTCAGCCGGAACGGCGGTCAGGTAGTTGTCAACAGTGATGGTGAAATCAAAATCGGAAATGAGCGCATCAACTGCGGTCATTGGGCATTCATGAGTCAATGCATCCAATTTGACGACTTTGTAATTGCCGCTGATCTGGCGGGTGTATTGTTTGTTGGTATTGGTAAAAACGGTTGCTTTTCCGATGATTTTAACGGAATCTCCGACGGCCAAAGAGTCAGCCGATAATTTGTGTCGGACATATAGAACGGCTTCGCTGTCGGCTACATAATAGTATCCGTCAGCATCGGCTCCGATGATGATTCCTTCAAACATGACGAAATCGATTGAATGGCCAAGTTGGGCAGCCGCATCCAGAGCGGTGATGACTTGGGCGATGGTCTGTTTGGCGACCGCTTTGGCGGTGACATTCAAATCAATGGTCTCGGTTACGGCACCGGAAGTGACGGTGGCGGTCAAAACGACGGCGGTGTCAACCAAAGGCATGGTGAAAGTTCCGTCATTGGCGATGACCGCCGAGGTGTTCGAAACCCAAGTGACGGTTGCGCCCGCGTCAGCGGTAGCCAGAAGGGTCAGATTGAAAGCATAAGCTTTGCCTTCATATTTGGTAGTCAGTTCGGCTTGGCTGTTGTCGACGATCTCCTGATCGGTTGCGACCGGTTCTTCGGCGTCAACAACGGTTCCTTTGACTCCCAAGAATCTCCAAACCAAGTTTCCGGAATGGAAGTCATGGGCGATGACGACTAAAGTAACGTATTGTCCGACTTTCGCCAACAATTCCGCTTTTACTTCCGCGTTGGAACTATTGTAGATGTAAAGCGAAGCGTTATTGACGGTGTCTTTGATCGAATAATCGGAAATGGTGCTCGGATCATTGGCGATGACCATGCCGGTGATCTTGTACATTTCCGCGAAACTGGTCCGGTCATCTTTGGATTTGGCGATGAGGGTCGGGATTTCCGTGACCGGAGCGACGGAATAATCAAATCCCGCGACCGGAGCATCGGTGATCTTGGTAACGGTCGGGCTGACGATTTCCGGGGTCGAGTAATAAATGCTCAGCGTTCCCGAAACTTTTACGACCGCGCCCGGAACCACATAAGCTTCCGGAACGGAATCGGTATAAACATAGATCCCCGCGGTTTCATCTTGAACGTAGAATCCGGCGCTGATGACATAAGTAACGGTTCCCTGAACAAGGACCAGGGTATCAGCGGCGGCGGCTTGAACGGTAAGGATGTCCATGGTCGTTTCCGCGACTTTTTCTCCCGGAGCAACCGACAGATCCCAAGTTCTGGTAGCGGACTTCTCATTGACGGTGACAGTAGCTTTTAAGACGGCTTCGCCCCAAGCATTCGTTTGAACGCCTTGGGCGTCTTCCGTATATTCGGTCCGGGTGACGACGACGGTGGTCACTCCTCCGACGGTCTCGATCGCTGCCGATCCGTCCGTGCATTCAACTTCCCAAGTGATGGGAAGATCATGTTGGATGGTCGTGGCCCGAACGGTGAAAGAAAGCTTGACGTTGGTCAGGTTCCCGACGGCGATGGAAGCCAGGGCTTCCTGAACTTTTTGGGCGTCAAGGTCAACTTCTTCCTTGTTGCAAGCGGCTAATGATAAACCCAATAATAATGCAAAAATCAAAGTCATGAGTTTTCGCACCTTATTTTTGATGAAAGTCATAAATTTGTTTCCCTCCTTTTTTGAATTGAAAAGTTATTGATTGGCACTCAGAACGAAATCGTTCATCGTTTCCGCGGTTAAATTGCCGAGTTTGATTTGATAGAAAACGGCATTTCCTTCATAGGCGTTGACGTATTTGCTGACTCCCCCGATGACATCATACTTTGACCCGACTTGGGGGAAAGTCGGAGGAATGGCGGGCGAGACGTCCGCGTCAACGCGGATCATCAGTTCCGAGCCGTTCTTCATGGTCCCGTAGATCGTGAAGGCTCCGGTCTCGCTTTCGCCGGACACGTCCGTCACCAGGAATTCCGACACCCGAACCACAAACCCTTCATAGCTTTGGAGATCGGTGACGGCTTCCGGAACATCGGTGATGGTATATTCGCTGCTCGTCTGGATCGTCCGAAGGTTTTTGGGACTGACCAGTTGGGCGCCGTACGTTTCATCGTCCGAAGCCTGACATTCGAGCGAGATGACATAACCCGGTTGGTAATTTCCAAGGCCGCTCACGAAAGAGTGGTAAAGGAAGATGGCTGATTTGGAGGTTTGGCCCGTGTCTTCGTTGTAAGTCGGTTCCAAGTCTTCAACAAAGAGGCTGTCTCCGATCATCCGAACGACCCGAACCGTCATTTTCAGGCGCGTTCCGGTCGAATAGCTGGAATAATTGTTTCGCAGTTCCGCGATCGTGATCTCCATGATGGTCGTGGAATAGTCGTAATCGGGATCGGTTTCCCCAAAGACGCGGAGATTGGTGGCGTACGCTTCAAGGAAAGCGCTTTGGAACGTGGTTCCGTATTTGGTTCCCGGATCGCCGGTGAAGTACGAAAAACACTGTTCAATGATTTCCAGGTTCAACAGCCGAAGATCGGCGGTCGCGCTCGGACGATACCAAACGTAACCGAGGTAACGTCCGCCGGTGCTGTCAAGTTCGGCGGCCTGATTGAGGACTTCGGATTCAATGACGATCTCGGTGGCGTTCAAAAGTTTGATCTTGGAATAAGAACTGGCTTTTTTCCCCCAGGGCGCGATCGTTCCGGTCGATTCGGGAGTGTTGATCCCCAAAAACCGGATCTTGACGGTTTCGCCGTCGGCGTTGAGGAAATGCGCGGTATCGCCATCCACGACGCGAAGCAGCGTAACCGCTTCGATTCCTTGGGTCAAAAAGTCTTTCGAAGCATAAGTTTCGGTTAGTTTCAACCCGTCGGTATACTTGGTCGTTAAATCTTCGACGGTAATGATCGGATCATCATCAACGGGATCTTTGTCACAAGCAACAAAAGTAAACCCGAGTCCCAACAGAAACAGGACCAAAATCATTTTTTTGAAAATATTCTTATTCATAAATCACCTTTGTGAAAACCGGACAATTGATTTATTCAACGAACGGTTTCAGAGTATTGTAAGCTTGTTGGATTCGGTTCTGAATGTTGTCATTGTTGACAATGATGGAATCAAAGATGGCTCCGGCTTCGCCACGGATCTCGGCTGAGCCGACGAAAGCATCGTCAACGAAGAAAATGTATTCTTTTTCAATGTAATCGTTCAAAGCAACGTTGGCTGCTTTGGAAAAGTCTTTTTTGTCATCGGTCGGATTAGTCAGATATTCGGCGTAAGCCGTCGAAGCATATGCTGATTCGCGAACCGGCAGATATCCTCCGGTCGCCATGGCGAATTGAGCGGTTTTGGCCGGTTCCATCAAAAATTTGAGAAATAGCCAGGCCGCCAGTTTTTCTTCGTCGGTGTTTTGATTGATCATTCCGATGTTGGTTCCTTGTTGAATGACATATTTTTTGTCAGCCGTATAGTAAGGGATCGGGGAAACGCCGATTTCGTAATCATATTGCGAAGTCGTATCCGCGTTATAGCCGACACCGGCCGTCGATCCGACGCTCATGACGCATTTGATCAATTTGATGGCATCGCTGCAATAATCCAATCCGAAGGTAGCGGCGGTTCCGAAAACTCCCGCGTCGGTCAAACCTTTGAAATAATTCAGGGCGGTGATGGTTTGCGGATTGTTGAAACGGACATAACCGTGTTCAACGTCAACTCTTTCGGTATAAGCGGCACCAAACTGACGGATCAGAGTGATGAACGCGTTATCGCTGGAATCATATCCGAACGGAACGAAATCATTCGGAAGGTCCGGATTGGCGCTGATGTAATCAGAAACTTTGAGATAGGTTGCGACTTGGCTGATCGGATCGATCGATTTAACGAAGATGTCATCCGCTTCGCCGGCGGCGACTCTGGTAAGAATGTCGGCTCCGACGGTGTTGATCTCGGCCCATGTCTCAGGGATTTGCTCTTCCCAAGCCGCCCCATAAAGGCCCTCAAAGAAGGTTTTGTTATAAATCAGAACTTCGGTGGACTTGTTGAAAGGCAATCCGTAGAGGTCTCCCGGATAAACGGCGTTGAATCCGCGGTTTTCTTTCAGATAAGAATCCAGGAAATCTCCCAGTTCCGGTTCCGTATAGCCGACTTCTTCATCATCGATGAAGTACTGCAGATCGACCAAAGCGCCCGCTGAATAGTATTCGGCGAAATGATCGGGGTATCCGATGACCAAATCCGGGGCATTCTTGGAGTTGATATCCATCATGGTGGTCGAACGAATCAGGTCATAAGATCCTGACAGGGCTTCGATTTCAACGGTAATTCTTGGATATAATGTTTTGAATTCCGCGACCAGATCGGTCAGGGCGGTGGAAATAACCCCGGAGCGGACTACGAACGTCAGCGTGATATCCTGATCGGCGATATCGGCTTCCGTCAAAACGTTGTAACCTTCCGGCTCTCTTTTGTTCTCAACGCATCCTGCGAGCAGAAATGCGCTGAAGAGAAGTACTAGCAAAAATAAACTTTTTCTCATTTCTTTTTCCTTTCCCTTTTTTTATATAACTAAGCCTTTGCTTTTGTTACCTTAACCTTTGATTCCGCTGCGGGAAACTCCCCGCATGATGTATTTTTTGAAGATGAAGAAGACGATCAGCAGCGGGATCGTTACCAAAGTCGAGGCCGCCATCTGCATGTTCAGAATGGAATTCGGTCCCGTTGATTCAACCGCTCCCGCCAGGCCGACGATCAAACCGTTGCTGACGAGCAGCTGGTTGCGATTTTCGGCGTTGGTCACGAAAGACGGCCAAATGTAAGCGTCCCAGGTGCCGATCATGCTCAGGATGACGATGGTCGTGATGGTGGACCTCGCCATCGGGATCATGACTTTAAGCAAATATTTGAAATCGGTCGTTCCGTCGACTTTCGCGGCCAGGTACAATTCATTCGGTATCTGCTTGAAGGTCTGCCTCAGGAAGAAGGTATAGAAGACGCTGGTGATGAACGGCAGGATCAAAGCCAAATAATTTTGGAGGTGAATGTCGCTGCGGACCCAGCCCAGTTGGGCGATGGTCATGTAATTCGTGATGACGAACACTTCGCCCGGGATCATCATCGTCATGAGCAAAACCGAAAACAGAAATTCGCGGCCTTTGAAATTCAGTCTTGAAAAAGCGAACGCCGCCAAAATGGTGGTCGTTACCATGAAAATGGTGGTGAAGAAGCCAACCACGATCGTGTTCAGAAACATCCATCCGAACGGCATCGGCTGAAAAGTCCAATAACCGCCGACCCCGCTGGTATTGATGATGCCCGAAAACAGTTTTCCGTAATTTTCCCAAGCCCAGTCCCAAGGCCAGGCGATCTTGCCGGTGTTGCCGTTCAGGGGCAGCAGCGTCAGATTCGGAGACGTGATCTCCCAAGTCTGTTTGACGGAACTGACGAGCATCCAATAAAACGGAATGATGATGAACAGAGCCATGAGGATCAGAAAGGCATATTGGAACCCGTAGCTGAAAGCCCGTTTGATCTTGAAAACCCGGAGCTGTTCTTTGTCTAAATATAATTCTTTATCCATTGTTCCGCCTCCTAATAATGCACACGTTTTTTGCTCACCTGAAGCTGAGCAATCGTGATGATCAGGATGATGATGAACAAGATGAGCGATCCGGCGGCACCGACCCCGTAAGGGGTCCCGCTTTGCCACATTTTATCGTAAATGTATCCGACGATGGTGATCATCATTTTTTCGTTTCCGGCCGGGCCGTAAGCCCCGGTTCCGAAAATGGCAATGACGCTGGAATAAGCTTTGAAGGCGCCGATGAACGAAGTGATGGTGATGTAAAGGATCATCGGCGACAGCAGAGGAACGGTTATTCTTCGGAATACCCTCCATCTCGGGGCCGCGTCGACCTGAGCGGCTTGGTAGTATTGCTTGTCGATGCTTTGCATTCCGGAAAGAAAGACGATGATCTTGAAAGCCAGGCCGTTCCAGACGGTATAAACCATCAGAACGAACATCGCCCGCCACCAAGTCGCGCCCTGGTTGATCCAGGACAGTCCTTGCGTTCCGAACAATTTATTGATCAATCCGTATTCGATGTGAAAGACCGAACCGAAAACCAAACCCAAAGCGATGGTATTGGTCACGTATGGCAGAAAGAAGACGGTTTGGAAGAATCCCTGCATCTTCTTGGTGGAATTCAGCCCGACCGCGATCGCCAAAGCCAGGATGACGGTGACCGGCACCGAAATGAAGACCATGACGCTGGTATTTTTCAGAGCCGTCCAAAAGTCGGCTTCGTTGAAGACCTGAATGAAGTTCTTAAGTCCGATCCCGTTGTAGGTCCCGCCCCCAAGGACGCGGGCATACAAATGGCTTTGCATCCCTCCGAAAGAATAATCTTCCAAAAAGGCCATGATGAGAGAGTTTATTATCGGCCAAAAGGTGAACACCGTCATCGTCAGAAGCATCGGTGCCAGGCATAAGGCCGCCTTCCATCCGTCCCGTTTGTATTCGAGCATTATTTGTACCTCTCGCCGGTAAGTTTGTCGAAAACAAAGATTTTCGTATAAGTGAAGCTGATCTGCTGATCAACCGCGAGGTCTTTGATGCTTGGAACAATGGCGCGGATCGAAGTGTCGGTGCCGAGGATCTTGCAAATGATCATCGTATCTCTGCCGATGTGTTCGATCAAGTCGATCTGGGTTTTAAGTTTACCGTTGAGAGAAATCTTCAAATACTCCGGACGAAGGCCGATGAAGACGTCTTTGTCATCAACTTCATAACCTTTTTCCAAAACGATTCCGTCTTCCAAAACCAATTGACCCGCGGTAATGGTTCCGGGAATGATGTTGATCGGCGGATTGCCGAGGAATTTGGCGACGAACATGTTGACCGGTTCGTCATATACCGCCTGCGGATGACTCATCTGTTGGCGGATGCCTTCGTTCATGACCACGATCTCGTCGGAGATGCTCATGGCTTCTTCCTGGTCATGGGTCACGAAAATGGTCGTGATCTTGGTTTCTCTTTGGATCCGTTTGATCTCCTCGCGGGTTTGCAGACGCAAGCGGGCATCAAGATTGGAAAGCGGTTCGTCAAGCAGAAGGACCCGCGGTTTTTTGACCAACGCCCGGGCAATGGCCACGCGTTGCTGCTGCCCTCCCGACAATTGATTAGGTTTCCGGTCCATCAAGTCGCCGATATGAACCAGTTCCGCCATTTCCTGAGCCAATTTGGCCGCTTCGTTTTTTTCGACTTTTAAATTTTCCAACGGGAACATGATGTTCTGGCGGACCGTCATATGCGGATAAAGGGCATAATTTTGGAAGACCAGACCGATTCCCCGTTTCTCCGGAGGCATGTTGGTGACATCCTCGTCACCAAAAAAGATCGATCCCGCGGTTGGTTTATGCAACCCGGCGATCATGTAAAGGGTGGTTGATTTGCCGCAGCCCGACGGTCCCAAAAGACCAATCAGCTTCCCGGCCGGGATCACGACGGAGAAGTCATTGACGGCGATGGTCTTCTTGCCGTTCTTCTCGGGGAATTCTTTGGATAGGTTCTGAAGACGGATATCAACGCTTTGATGAACCGTCTTGATTGGATTGTTGGTGATGACATTGCTCGCTTTTTCCATTTGCGACTCCTTTTTTATATGCTCTTGCTTGGTTATTTTATCACGAAGAGGAAATAAAGTAAAACAGTATTTGATAAAAAGGCGGAATTATGTCGGGAAATGCGGGGCATGGTTCGGAAATTTTGAAATCAAAGCGTTTTGTCAGACGAAAGTTTTCCGCTTTCCGAGCATAAAAAAAGAACCGTTTTCCGGTTCTTTAAACGGCTTATGCTCTTCCTAAAAAATACCAAACGGCAATGACGATTCCGAAGAGTATCACAACAAACAAAAATGATTTAAAATGTCTCAGCCATCGGATAAGCCCGATCAAAATCAAAATGGCCGCAAAAACAATGATCAGGGCCAAAACCGTGTTCCCGGTGTTTTGTAAAAAAGTAACAATTTGGTTGACGACCGGATCAAGATAAGTGCTTAATATTCCGTCTATTTTAGTGAATAGATCTTTGATTGCCTGCATATTTATTCTCCTTTTTCTGGAAGTTGATTCATTATACTACATTTCTTTTCTGCCTTCAAGGGCTTTTATCAAAGTAATTTCATCCGCGTATTCGATATCTCCCCCCGCCGGAAGTCCGTATCCGATCCGGGAAACTTTCGCTTGAGTTGAAGCTAAAGTCTTTTTGAGGTACAGCGCGGTCATTTCGCCCTCGATGGTGGCATTGGTGGCAATGATTATTTCCTGGATGTTTTCATTTTGGATCCGGCCAAGCAGCGATCGAAAATTGATCTCGTCGGGAGAAATTCCCTTGAGGGGAGAAATCAGCCCGTTGAGGACATGGTATTTCCCGTTGTGCATTTTGGTTTTTTCGAAAGCAATGACATCTTTGCTGCTTTCCACGACGATCAATTTCGGTTCCCGGTTGGGGTCTTTGCAGATCTCGCAAACGTCCTGATCGGTCAGGCTGCCACAATTCGAGCAGCGTTTGAGGTCGCTTTTGGCGCTCAGAAGGTTCTTGGAGAATTGGACGACGTCTTCGTCTTTCAGCTTAAGGAAGGTGAAGAATGCCAGCCGTTCGGCCGTCTTCGGTCCGATTCCCGGAAACATCTGAAAACTTTCGATCAATTTTTGGAGAGCTTGCGGATATTTCATATCAGAACAGACCGCCAAACCCGCCGAGCATTTCGTTGTATTTTCCCATTTTTTCTTTGGTTATTTTTTCAATTTCCTTGTAGGCCTGATTGCAAGCCGCCACGACCATGTCGCCGAGCATTTCCAGGTCCTCCGGGGATTCGACTTTGAAATCTTCTTCGACGGTGACTTTGACGATCTCTTTCGTGCCCCTGACTTCGACGCTGACGACTCCCCCCGCCGAAGCAAAGAAACTGGTCCGTTCGATCTCCTGCTGGGCCGCCAGCATTTCCTCTTGCATTTTTTTGACTTTTCTCAATAATGCCTGTTGATTCATGTTTTCTCCTTATTCGATTTTTACGATTTTGTCGCCGAACAGATTCAGGACCCGGTTTACCATCTTTTCGTGGTCGCCTTCCTGGTCCGTGCCGTCATCGTCGAACGTCAGATCGGGATCATCGATCGGAGTCAGAATCGGAAGACGAACGCCGATGTTGTACTGATCGACGTATTCGTTCCGTTTCTGGCGCCACAAAGCATCCGGAATGGCAACGTAATTATAGTCGCCGCCCAAATAAGCGCTCAAAAGGCGCAGGGCCTCTTTTCTGAACTTCGGTTTCATGACCTGATTGCACGCGGACGCGGTCGGATAAACGATCACCAGTTCTTTTTCTCCGACGGCGGAAACGATTCCGTCATGAAGAAGTTCCGCGATCGCATGTTGGGTGGGATCGGTGTTCTTTCCCAAAGTTCCCCAAAGATTCATGACCCGCGGCCGGTCTTCCTTCGCGGCTTGGCTTCGGGTCTCATGAAGGATCTTCTCGATGGTTTTCGCCAGCCAGACTCCAAACTTTTCCGTCGGTTCCGCTTTCGGAAGCACCGGCATCGGCGGAAGGGCTTTGACTGCCGGTTCCGGAGTCGGTTCCGGTTTTCGGTCGGAAAGATCCATCGCCGTCATCTGTTCGAGCTCGGGCTTTTCGGGATTGATCTTCCGAACCAACCGGGATTGCGGCCCCTCAATGATCTCTTTGCCGTCGATGATGGTCTTTTGGAACTTCTCTTCGGTTCCCTGATCAAGGAAATCGGTGACTTTCAATTCCGAAATTTCCGGGATCTTTGCGGATTTTGGTTCGGCGGTTATTTCCGGTTTTTCAAAATTTTCCGCTTTCGGTTTCGGCTTCAGCTCAGTTTTGGAAACCGGTTTTTCTTCCGGTTCTTCCTTCATTTCGGCTGTTTCTTCAGGAACTTTTTCCGAGATCTTCGGATTTCCGAATCCGGTGATTTCTTTTTCCGGTTTGAGAGAAACCGGCGAAATGATGGTTTCTTCTGGTTTCGGAGTCCTTTCCAGGTCGTCGAAATAGGCTTGTTCCTTGATCGGCTTTGCCAATTCGTCAATGGTGACGATGTCGTTTCCGAACAAAACGATTTGTCCGTCGTTTATTTTCTGTTTCGGCTTTTTGACAGCCGTCGGGGCTGGTTGCCCAGCCAAAACTTCCGACATCATTTTGTATAGTTTGGTTTCCAAAGCTGCCATTCTTTCTTCCATTTGGGTCAGATCGCTACTTGGAATCTGGGGTTCTTCGCGGGGGTTCGGTTCTTCGCTTTGGGAAAGATTCGCGATCTTGTTCTCAAGTTCCGCGATCCGTCCGAGCATTGATTCGTCCGGTTCGGCTGTAACCTCGGCGGGAGCGCTTTGTTCGAGCGCTTCGATCCGGGCTAGGATCCGGCTGTCCGGAAGCGAAACCGCCGGTACCGGTTTGGTTTGCTCCGCCGTTTGTTCGATCTTCTGAAATTTGGCGGCGTTCTCGCGAATTTGGTTTTCGATCTGATTCTTCAAAACCGTTACCGAGGCTCCGAGGGTTTGAACGGTTTGCGTCAGATTGGCCAATTGGCCGTCATCGGCCGCGGCCGGCGATTTTCCCTCCAAATTGCTGATCCGATCGTTTAATTTGTGCAACTCAAGTTTGCTCAGTTCGTTGATCACCCGGTTGAGCCGGAATTCAATGGCGGTCATCTTCTCGTTGTCTGCCGGTTCAGGCTGAGTTCCGGCCGAAACGCCTGACGACCCGGTCGGAAGTCCGGCTATTTTTTCTTCCATCTGATTGATCCGTTTCATCAGATCCAGATCGTCGCCGCTGACATTGATCATTTTGATCATGGCCACTTCCAGATAGATGTGCGGCGTGATCGATGATTTGATTTTGGCCTGAACGTCGCTTAAAACATCGACGTAATAAAAGATCTTGGCTTCGTCGATGTTGGCGGCCAGTTTCTTGAAAGCTTCCTTTTCATATATGTATTTGGAAAACGCGGAAGTATCGATGTTTTTGAATAGCAGGATGTCGCGGTAAAACTGAAGGATGCCGCTGACGATCTTTCCGATCTCTTTTCCGGCGTTCAAAAGGTCGTTGACGGCGTTGAGAGCTTCGTTGAGATTCTTGTTTTCCAGGTATTGGGCCAATTCGATGGTCTTGTCATAATTGAGGTTCCCGGTGACCGAGTTGACATCGTCGATGGTGATCTCGTCGTCGGCGAACGAAGCCGCCTGGTCAAGATAACTGAACGCGTCCCGCATCCCGCCTTCCGCGCTTTCGGCGATGGCGATGACAGCTTCATGGGATATGTTCAGCTTTTCCATTTTCGCGACTTTTTCCAGTTGGCTGGCGATCTCTTTGACGCTCAGGGATTTGAAATCATAACGCTGGCATCGGGACAGGATGGTCGGGATGACTTTGTATGGTTCGGTAGTCGCCAGGATGAAAATGACATGCTTCGGGGGTTCTTCAAGGGTTTTCAAAAGTGCGTTAAAAGCCCCTTGGCTGAGCATGTGGACTTCATCGATGATGTAAATTTTATATTTTGATCCGCCCGGAAGAAATTTTACTTTTTCCCGGATGTCGCGGATCTCGTCAACGCCGTTGTTGCTGGCCGCGTCGATCTCGATGACGTCGGGATTGTTCGATTCGGCGATTTCCAAACAAGAGGTGCATTCGCCGCACGGCTCGCTGGTCGGAGCGTGGTCGCAATTCAAAGCTTTCGCGAAGATTCTCGCGATGGTGGTCTTTCCCGTCCCTCTCGGCCCGCTGAAAAGATAAGCGTGGGTGATCTTTCCGGCCGAAAGCGAATTTTGCAAAGTTCTGACGATCGCGTCTTGTCCGATCACTTCAGAAAATTTTTGGGGACGATAAGTCCGATACAAAGCTTTATATGCCATATTAACCAACTCCTTTGTGACTAATTATATCACACTTCTTTTTCTTTTTTATATATATTTTGATTTTTGATCAAACAATCGGGACCGTTTCCGATCAGATCGGACCGCCCCGCCGCCAGCAGCGCTTCTTTGACCAACTGATAATTATTCGGTTTGTAATATTGGATCAGAGCCCGCTGCATGGCCTTTTTGTGCGGGTTTTTCTCCACGTAAACTTTTTGCATGGTCCGGGGGTCAACTTCGGTATAGTACATGGCCGTCGACAGCGTTCCGGGAGTCGGATAGAAATCCTGGACCTGATCGACGCGCAAATGGTTTTTGTGCAGATATTCCGCCAGGATCACGGCATCTTCGACGGTGCTTCCCGGATGGCTGCTCATGAGATACGGCACCAAAAATTGGTCTTTTCCGTATTTTTGATTCAATTCATAATATTTTTTGACGAATTTGTCATAGAGTTCAAAATGCGGTTTTTGCATGAGGTCGAGCACCCGGCCGCTGACATGTTCCGGGGCCACTTTCAGCTGTCCGGAGATATGATGCTGAACCAGTTCTTCGAAAAAAGTCTCATCCCGGTCGTACATCAGATAATCATAGCGGATCCCGCTGCGAACGAATACTTTTTTGACTTTCGGAAGCTGGCGGACGGCGCGCAGCACTTCCAAATATTCGGAATGGCTGACCGTTAGGTTCCGGCACTTTGATGGCGTTAGGCAGTGTTTGTCAAGGCAGGCACCGAATTCGGCTTGTTTTTCGCAGGCGGAAACATAGAAATTGGCGGTCGGACCGCCCACGTCATGGATGAATCCTTTGAAATCCGGAAGTTTGGTTATGCCTTCGGCTTCTCTGACGATCGAGTCTTTGCTTCGGGATTGGATGATCCGCCCCTGATGGAAAGTGAGCGAACAGAATGAACAGCTTCCCATGCAGCCGCGGTTGGCGATGATGCTGAACTTGATCTCTTCGATGGCCGGGACTTTTTCAATGTACATCGGATGATAATCGCGTTCGTAAGGAAGTTCGTAGACCCAATCGAAGTATTCCCGGGAGACCGGGAGGCTGGCGGCATTCTGAACAACGTATACATCGCCGTATTTCTCCACGAGCGGTTTTCCGTTCATGGCATCGGTATTCCGGTCCTGAACGTTGAAACTGCGGGCATAGTTAAGTTTGTCGGCCTTCAGCTCTTTGAAAGTCGGAAGTTGGATCGCGTCTTCCGGAATCCGGGAAACGTCTTTGGTTTTCCACACCGTCCCGCGCAGCCAGATGATGTCCTCCGGAGCGAGACCGCATCGCAGGCTTTCCGCGATGTCGGTGATCGTCGTTTCCCCCATGCCATAAACGATCAGATCGGCTTGGGAATCGATCAGGATCGAAGGAAACAAACGGTTTTGAAAATAGTCGTAATGGGCCAGGCGCCGAAGCGACGCTTCGATCCCGCCCAAAATGATCGGCGAATCCGGATAAATCCGGCGGATGATCCGGGAATAAACCCGAGCGGCATAATCAGGCCGTTTGTTTATCTGTCCGCCTTCGGAATAAGTATCGACCATCCGGCGCTTTTTGCTGACGGAATAATGGTTGACGATGGAATCGATGTTCCCCCCCGTCACCAAGAAACCCAAAGCCGGTTTTCCGAAGCGCTGGAAGTCTTCGTCGGTTTCCCACCGCGGCTGAGCCAGGATCGCCACTTTGAAATTCATGGCGTCCAAGACGCGCGAAATGATGGCCGCCCCAAAAGAAGGGTG
>CAYQUB010000012.1:0-14877 GCA_964420625.1 uncultured Bacteroidales bacterium
CACCTTTTTGAATTTCATGAAATCAGGCAACGGAACAAATTTCAATAAAGTTTTTTTATTCATTTTTCTTCCTCTTTGTGGTTTATTATAGCATCCGGTTGGTTAAAAGTAAACAAAGAAAAAAGCCTTCCGTTTCCGGAAGGCCCGAGGGAAGACATTAATGTTTGGCGACTTTTACCATCAATTCGCTCATTTTCTTGGAAAACTCGACCGGATCCTTGAGCGGGAAGCCTTCGATCAACAAAGCCTGCGAATAAAGCAGTTGGGCATAATCGGCCAGAAGGTCGCTGTTGTCATTGTATAAATTTTCCAAAGCTTTGAACATCGGATGGTTCGGGTTGATCTCCAAGATCTTGGTAGCGGTTGGTTTTTCCTCGTTTGGCATGGCCGCGATGACTTTTTCCATTTCGAAGGAAATGCCTTCGTCGCTGACTAAGCAAACCGGAGAGTCCGTCAGCCGTTTAGACAAAATGACATTGGAAACTTCGTCTTTCAAAATTTCTTTAATCTTTTCGAGCATCGGTTTCTTGTCTTCCGAAAGATCTTGGATCTTCTTTTTCTCATCCTCGGAAAGCAGATCCAAATCCCCCTGATTGATGGATTTGAATTTCTTCTTGTCATATTCTTGCATGACTTGAATGGCAAATTCGTCAACTTCCTCATTCAGGATCAGAACGTCAAAACCCTGTTTTTTGATGACATCCATCTGTGGAAGGGCCAAAACCTGCTCTTTGGTCTTCCCGGAAGCAAAGTAGATGCTTTCCTGGGAAGCCGGCATGGCTTCTTTGTATTCCTTAAGCGTGACATAATGATCGGAGTTGACGGTTTGGTAAACCAACAAATCCTGAAGCAGATCCTTTTTCTCGCCGAAATTGTCATAGACTCCGAACTTCAGGTTGACCCCGAAACTCTTGAAGAACTCCAGGTATTTTTCCCGGTCATTCTTCAACATTCCTTCCAGTTTGGCCAGGATCTTCTTTTCAACGTTCTTGGCAATGTTTTCCAGATCTTTGTTCTTTTGGAGGATCTCCCGGCTGATGTTCAGCGACAGATCGCCGGAATCAACCAAGCCTTTCACGAATCGCAGATAATCGGGAACCAATTCTTTGCATTTGTCCATGACAAACACGCCCTTGGAATAAAGCTGCAACCCTTTTTCGTATTTTTCGGAATAAAGATTGTAGGGCGCTTTTTTCGGGATGTAGATCAAAGCGTTATAATTCAGGGCCCCTTCAACGTTGATGAAGACGCTGGCCATCGGGTCCTGGTAATCATAGAACTTTTGCTTGTAAAAATCATTCAGTTCTTCGTCGGTGACGTCGGTTTTGCGTTTCTTCCAAATCGGAATCATCGAATTCAGCGTCTCGACTTCCCAAACGTCCTCATATTTGCCTTCGATGTCCTTGCCGTCTTGGTCTTTCTTGGGAACGGATTTCTTCACGTTCATCCGGATCGGGTAACGGACATAATCGGAATACTTCTTGACCAAACGTTTCAGGGTGTATTCTTCCAGGAATTGATCAAAGTCGTCTTCTTTGGTGGTCGGGCGGAAATGCACGGTCACCTTGGTCCCCTGATTAAGCCCCTCAACGGCCTCGATCTCATAAGTATCGACTCCCGCTGATTTGAAGGAGTATCCATGTTCGCTGTAAGGGGATTTGGTCAGCACTTCGACGCTTTCGCCGACCATGAAGGCGGAATAAAATCCGACTCCGAATTGGCCGATGATGTCCAATTTTTCTTTTTCGGCCTTATCCTTATCCGAAATTTTCTGTAAAAATTCCGCGCTTCCGCTTTTGGCGATCGTGCCCAGGCCTTCTACCAGTTCATCATAGGTCATTCCGATGCCGTTATCGGAAATGCTCAAAGTTCGGGCTTTTTTGTCGATCTCCAAAAAGATCTGATAGTCATCGATCTTTCCGACCTTTTCGTCGGTCAAAGACAGATAGTGGTGCTTGTCGATGGCATCCGACGCATTGGAGATCAATTCTCTTAAGAAGATCTCTCGATTGGTATAAATGGAATGGATCATTAAATCCAACAGCCGTTTTGACTCGGTCTTAAACTCTTTTACTTCACTCATGTTTGCCTCCGTAATTACTTTTCTTTCTACGGATTATTATACTCCGTTTCATTAGCACTGTCAATAGATAAGTGCTAATTAATGACAAAAAAAGAAATAACCGACCGGTTATTTCTTTTACATCGGCCAAAAGTGATAAAACAGGATCCCCAAAATTCCGGACAATATGATAAGGAAGATCGGGTTCATTTTTTTGAAATAAAGTCGCAAGCCGAGGATGACGGCCATGATCCCCAAGGCGACGAAATCAAAACTCTGAAGTTCGAAAACCCCGCCGAAAATATTCTGAAAAATCAAATTGACGATCACCGCCGCGATCATCCCAACAATGATCGGTTTGATTCCGTTCAGAGCCCACTGGACCTTTTCGTATTTCAGAAAATCGGTAACGAACCGGGCAATGATCAGAATGATGATGAAAGACGGCAGGATCACGCTTCCGGTGGCCACGATGGCTCCCAAGACCCCGCCTTGGTCGAATCCGACCAAAGTCGCGGTATTGACGGCGAACGGACCCGGTGTCGATTCGGCGATCGCAAAGAAATTCATCAGTTCTTCCATCGACAGCCAGCCCCGGGATACGATTTGATCTTCGATCATCGGGATCATGGCGTAACCGCCGCCGATGGTAAAGAGCCCAATTGAGAAAAAAACATAAAACAATTCAAAATAAATCATTGTTTGTCACCCCGAACTTTCCGGATGATCATTTGCGAACCGATGCCGACCACCAATCCGAACAAAATGAGCAGGAATGATAAATAACGGAATTCCACGAATAGGCTGACGAACAAGCCGATCGCCATCAGCGCATAACCGATGACCGTCTTCGGCGAAAATTTATACAGTTTTACGCAAGCCGAAATGATCAGGACGATGACGCCGGCCCGAATGCCGCGAAAAGCGTTCGCAACGACCGGAATGGCCAAAAAATCTTCGAAAAAAAGGGCGACGGCGATGATAACCGCCAAAGAGGGCAAAACCACTCCCAAAGTCGCTAACAAGCTGCCCCAGAATTTCCCGATTTTATAACCGACGAAAGTCGCGGAATTGACGGCGATCACTCCGGGTGTCGATTCGGCGATGGCAATCATATTGACCATTTCCTCTTCGGTGATCCATTTTTTCTTTTCCACCAGTTCATGGCTGATCAAAGGGATCATTGCATAGCCGCCCCCGAAAGTAAAGGCCCCGATCTTAAGAAAAGTTAGAAACAAGCTTAAGTTTCGATTCATTTTTTCCTCGCGTACATTTGATAAAGAATGCTGTTCAGGGCGCGGGCGGAAACCAATCTTTTTAAGAATACCAACAGTTTATATTCCCATCCGACCGTGATTTTGATCGGAGGGTGCTTCTTTCGCAGTACTTTGGCGATCACTTTGGCGACCGAAAGCGGAGATTTGCCTTTTTGTTCGTCCTGTTCCATTTTGGAGATCGATCTTAGATAACGGTCCTTGTAAAGCTCGTCCAAATTATCGGTTTTTTCGCGGTTTTTGGTAAACCCGGTTCGCGTATCGCCGGGCATGACCAGGGTCACTTTGATCCCGAAAGGTTTCAGTTCCATGTTCAAGCCTTCGGAGACCGTGGCGACCCCCGCTTTGCTCATCGAATAGAAAACCTGAAAAGGAATGGTCATTTCCCCGGCGACGCTGCCGATGTTGATGATCCGCCCCTTGGTCTTTCTTAAATACGGGATGGCGATCTGGCAGACATTGATGACCCCCAGCACATTGACTTTGAAAATTTTCTTGATCTCATCCGCTTCGGCGAGTTCCACCGGGCCGCTGATTCCCATGCCGGCGTTGTTAATGACCGCGTAAATGTCTTCAGGGATGTTTTTAAAGGCATTTTCCACCTGAAGCCGATCGGTAACGTCGCAAGGAATAAAACTGATCAGCGGGCTGTTCCCGGAAGTCCGGGACAAGCCATAGACTTTAAAACCATTTTGGGCCAAGTATTCGCCGGTCGCCCGACCGATCCCGGAGGAAGCCCCGGTCAAAACTACCGTTTTCATAAAAATCACCTTACTTTTCTTTGATTTACATTATACATCATTATAAGAAAAAAGGGGTCAAATTGCAAGAAAAAAACGGCTGAGCCGTTTTTGTTCTGGTTATTCTTTGGCTTTTGGTTTTGCCAATAAATCGCGAATTTCGGTCAGCAATTGTTCGGTCGTCGGTTTTGGAACCGCCGGGGCCGCGGCAACGGCCGCTTGTTCTTCCGCTTTTTGGCGGTCGGCCTTGATCTTTTCCGCCAACAGGCGCGCTTTCATGACTGCTTTTACGATGATGAAGATCACCAAAGCAATGATCAGGAAATCAATGATGGTTTGAATGAAAGCTCCGTAATTGAGAGTGGTCGCCGGGACCAGGATGTTCCCGAGGCCGTCCACTTCCGCTTCAACCAGCACGACGTTCATCTCCGCCAGGTTCCCGCCGATCAGAAGACCAATAAGAGGCATCAACAAGTCCTTAACCAGACTGGCAATGATTTTTCCAAAAGCACCGCCCATGATGACGCCAATGGCCAGATCGAGGATGTTTCCCCGGGAGATGAAAGCTCCGAATTCTTTGAAAAATTTCTTCATTAATATCCTCCTTTATTTTGTTCTTCTATGTCACTTCGTTATATCACCAAAATTTTTCCCCGCAATCAGATCTCTTCGGTGGTGCTTCGGATCGCCAACAGGGCTTCTTCCGGAAGTTTGTTGAAGGAATCCAGTTTTTTAAGGAAGTTCAGCCGGTCGAGCAGCCGGTCTTTGACGGCTTTCAGATATTCCTGATCCGAGAAATTAGGAACATAGCCTTCAATTGGCAGATATTCCAATTTGGAAAAAGGCCCGAAAGGCTTAAATATGGCTTTTTCGGTAACGATGTCTTCGATCAGTCCCAGAGTGACGGCCGGGTAAACTTTCTTTTCCAGGAAAAAGCCGGTATTGATGATGTAGCAATCAACGTTCTTTTCGGCGAACAATTGCTTGAATTTATGGTAATCTTTGACCAAGGGATAGAGCCGGAAAGGGTTGGCGTAAGGGACGATGACCAAAGTGTTCGGATCTTCCCCCGGAACATATTCCGCGCTGGTCCGTTTGGTGGCCAGAGTGGCGCCCATGGCCGAAGCCAAAGCCGGGGAATTGATTTTGACGACCGGCGGCAGCGTACTGTCTTTCATGATCCAGAAAATGGCATCGCACGGATGAGCGAACCGGTATTCCCGGTTCAGAGTCGCAAATTTCGATTTGACGCAGCGGCCGTTTCCGGATTGAATGTCTTCGGTGACCGGGACAACGGCTCCGTTTTCGTCGATGGTGGCGCCGCAGTTTTGAATGGAAACGAAGAATTTGGATTGTTCGTTGGTGAGGGGGTAATCCTGGGTTTTATCGAAATAAGATTGTTCCAGGCAAATCGAGGACGCATCGGCGTTGGAAATGATGAAAGCATCATCATGCAAAACCGTGGTTGACAATTTCCCCCCGTGATTGGATAGCGTGATGGTGGATTTCCCCGATCCCGACAAGCCGAAAACGCCGATGACTTTCTCCTGTCCGTTGGGAAGGTTAAACCGTTTTTGCCCGCCATGGCAGGCGGTATAACCGTTTCTTTCCGCGACCGTCCAAGCCAGGGTCAGGGTTCCTTTTTTGTGTTCTCCGAAATATCGCATTCCCAGCAAACAAGCACAGTTGTTTTCGGCGTCAAAAAGCGCCAAACCGTCCTTGAATTCGGTTGGATAACAATCCGGATCGGAATAAATGTACAGATCGCCTTCGTTTAAAGGCAGCGAATCGCGATACATTTTCGTGTATTCCTCATTGACGATCTGAAAATTCAGAAGCCAGGAATAAAGGGTATTTTCATAGCCTTCCGGAACCAGCAGATGCGCTTTGATCATGAACTTCTTGTCCAAACCGATGTAAGCTTCCGCGCTGTACATCTTCTTGTTTCGCGACTCGAAAACGACTTCCCGGGTCAGACTCCCGAATTTTTCCAGATTGTCTTTGGTGACCAACTGGCGGAGTTTGGCTTGCCGTCCGGTGATGTTACCGTCGTTGAAAAGCAAAACTTTGGCGTCTTTGGGAAGTCCGAGTTCCGCGGCCCGGAAAACCGGCTGGCTGGTAATGACCGTTCCGGGAGAATTCTTGGCCAGTTCATAAGCCTGGGCCATGGTTTTTACCGGAATGACGTTATTCCGATAAAAGGCGGTTTCGATCGTCGTTCGGACGCGGCTGAACATTTTGAAATTTTGCGCGCCGATTTGGGAAATGGGTAATTTGCTGAGTGTTGCCATCCTGACCTCCTTTAATTGTCATTTGACTTATTTTAACATGAAACCAAAGCCATTACAAGCCAAAGCCGGCGAAGAGGACTTAAAAATCCCCCGAAACGGCGGTTCGGAGGAGTTGGCTAAAATTAATCAGTCGGTTTCAGTCAAAGACCCCGGCACTGCCAATTCGGTTTTTTCAGCTTCGGCTGAAGCCGGTTCCTCGTGAAATCCGTTCTTTTTGTACATCGAAGCCTGAGTGGTAAAGAGTTCGTTATAGCGGCCTTTTTGGCCAAGCAATTCCAAATGATTGCCTTCTTCGATGATTTTCCCATGCTCGACCAGAATGATCTGGTCGACGTCAACGACCGTTGACAAGCGATGGGCGATGATGATGATGGTTTTGTTTCCGGCGTTGGTGATGATCAGATCGTTGATGGCTTTTTCGGCGTAAGGGTCAAGCGATGACGTCGGTTCATCGAGAATGTAGACGGCCGCATCGGAGGCGAATACCCGGGCAATGGCCAGCTTTTGGCGGTCACCGCCGCTGAAGACCACGCCTTCGTCATCGAATTCCTTGGTGACCATGGTCTCCAAGCCCTTCGGTAAAGCCTTGACTTGTTCTTTCAGTCCGACTTTTTCCAACGCCTTCCATACCAATTCCAAATCGGTTTCGTTCTCCGCCTTTCGCATCAGGACGTTTTCGGTGATGGATAGGGCATAGATCTGGAAATCCTGGAAGACGATCGAAAATTGTCTTCGCAGGGCTTTTTCAGCCAGCCCGCGATATTCCTGATCGTTAAATAAGATCTTTCCTTCCTCATGTTCATAGAACTTGAGCAGCAGTTTGATCAAAGTGGTCTTTCCGGCTCCGTTCAGCCCAACAATGGCCAGTTTTTCGCCTTGGCGGATTTTCAGATCAATGTTTTCCAAAGCATAAGGTTCGCTGTTCGGATATTTGAAAGACAGGTTTTCAACGGCCAGCGCCTCAAGCGGCCGGGCGGGAAGATCCTTGCCGGTGGTTTCCAGTTTCGGCTTGTAATCCACGTACCAAAGAAAGTCATCAATGTACATGGCATTGAGTTTGATGCGGGTCAAGAAGCTTACCGCTTCCACGAAAGAGGCCGAAAACGACAGGGCCGCATTGAGCACCGATGTGAATTCTCCAAGATTCACCAAGCCGCGGAATAGTTTATAGGCCAGATAAAGGTAAGTTCCCCCTTGTTCAAGGAAAACGGCCCCAAACTGGTTCATGAGGGTCAAAAGCGCGACTTGGAATTGAGTCTTCAAATGAGCTTTATTGATGATCCGGGCGTTATCCTGATAACGTTGAACCAGCAAATCGCCGATGGAGGTCGTTTTGATTTCCGCCGCGAATTTCTGTTGATAGAACGTTCGGTTGACGTACCGGTACATGCGGTTGTTCGTCTCGGTATTTTTATACAATTGATACCACTTCTTGTTGATCAGGTTGGTTCCCACGACCAGTACGGCCGAAGAAACAAAGACGATGGCCAAAAGAATGGCATCCGTGACCAGAATGATCGAACCGATGGCCAAAGCATTGACCATGGAACTGAAGAAGCGAACCAGATCTTCGTAAACCCGGATCCCCCGCGTCGACCCGTCCCGGAGCGCCCGGGAATACTTGTCATAAAACTCAGGATTATCGAAATCTTCATAATCGACGGTTTTGGTCATCGAATACATCAAGGCTTGAATTTTCCCGATGTAAATGGTCCGATAATGGTTAAACAAAAAATTATCGTAGACTACCTTGACCAGAGTCGTTCCCGTTATGACGATCAGATATAAGATGATGGCGGATTTGACTGCTCCGAAATCCGAAGCATTGACCACCAGATCAATGATTTCTTTGATCAGAAAGATTTTGGCGATTGATCCGACCGCATTGGCCGCAATGTAGATCAAAGAAAAAAACACATAAGCCGGGCAAAAGCGAAAGACATATTTGATGATCCGCAGATTTTTCGCGAAAGATTTAAACACCGGCTTCACCTCCCAGATATTTCTCGGATTGGGAGTTGAACATGTCCGCGTATTTCCCATGGAGTTTCATCAGATCATCGTGCTTTCCGGATTCGATGATCTCCCCGTTCTCGATCAGGTAAATGTAATCGCAGTTGATGGTCGTGCTAAGCCGGTGGGAGATGAACAACAGCGTCCGATCCCGTCCCAGTTCCAACATGTTCTTAAACAAAGCCGATTCTGCCAGCGGATCAAGCGCGCTGGAAGGCTCATCCAAAACAAACAATTGATAGTTTTGCGCAAACCCGCGGGCAATGGCCAGTTTTTGGATCTGGCCTCCCGAAAAGACCGCGCCTTTGACTTGAAATTCTCTGGTCACCAAAGTATCGATCCCGTCATCGTAACGCATGACATCGTCATATAGCCCGCTGAACTTCAAGGCTTCAACCACCAATTCCCGTTCGGCTTCCGTTTCCGCGGGCTTCAAAAGCACATTTTCGGCGATGGTGACGCTGTAAACTTCCGGATTTTGGAAAACCGCTCCCACTTTGGCGCGAAGGGATTCCGGCGTGATCAATGGGTAAACTTTACCGTTATAGGTGATGCTTCCGGTGTTGGCGTCATAAAGCCGCAGCAGCAGTTTGACCAAGGTCGTCTTCCCGGCGCCGTTTACCCCAACCACCGCGACTTTGTCACCTTTTTTGATTTCCATGTTGATGTTTTTAAGAACGGTTTTTTGGTCATATCCGAAAGACAGGTTTTCGATCCTCAGTTCTTGAAAATCCCCCACCTCATCTTTTTTGATGCCCTCGATCTTCGAGGTCATGGCCATTAAGCGAAACGGAACTCGGGTTTCGATCATCTCCACCTGAATGTCGGCGAGAACATTAACGATCCGGTTGATGAGAGTGGAAATGGTGGTCGCGGCCACCGTCAGCGAAGCAAAAGCCGCGATCTGAAGGTCCAAGAAAGCGTAGTAGGCGACGATCCCCAAAACGATTGGATAAATTGAGGCCAGCAACAATTGCCCCATAAAATCCAGAACCGTTCTTCTTCCGCCGTAATGGTCGAACAGATTGAGCAATCCCCGGCTGATCTTTTGGTGTTCGTCCAGCAGCAATCCTTCGACTTCGGTGGTTTTCAAATCGGCCATGGCGTCTTTCAAAAAGAAAACCCGGTTGAAATACCAGCGTTTTCGCATCAGCGGACGTTCCAAAGTCCGAAGCTTATAATTGATTTTCCCAACCGAATTTTTGATCACAATGAAAAGAAGCCCAATGGCAATGGCATAAAAAACCGCATACGGATGCAACTTAGAGATTACCACGAACACCCCGATGCTTTGAACAATGGTTCTAATCAGCGTCAGCTGATGGTAAGCGCAAAGATAGATGCGATCCGGGCCCTCTTCAAGGGCGCGCATGTAATTGTTCAGAAAATTGGTATTTTCGTGAAAGCCGTAATCGATGGATTTTAGTTTCGTGAACATGGTCGTGGCGACCATCACCCGGAAGTTGCGGTCAACATAAAGAGTGATGAAGCCGATGATCTGATTGACCAGATAAAGAAGCATCAAGGCCAACAAATAAAGGGATATCCTTTTGATGATGTCCTTCAGGGCCATTCCTTGCTCAAAACCGCTGACGATCTCTTCAACCACATAAATGGGGATCAGAGTCATGACCAGACTGGCCAAAGTCGTCAAGGTTTCGCTCAGGATGATGATCGGATATTTTTTGATCAGTAAGAGCAATGATTTAAAAGCGTATTTGATATCTTGCATGGTTCCACCTATTGTTTATTATAGTATCTTTTCTCCCTTTTTTCAACCCAAATCCGGTTTATGGTGAAAAATAACTTTAGTCATGGTATAATTTCTTTCGGAGGACTAAAAATGGAAAAATTAATCGCGCAATACGAAAACATCCGGCGAAGAATGAAAGCTTACCTCTTTGCCAACAATCTTGCCAATTGGGATTCCACGACCGAAGCCCCGAAAGGCTGTTTCGAAAATCGTTCCTTGCAAATGGGAGTGCTCAGCGAAGAGTCTTACAAACTTCAGACCGGGCCGGAAACCGTCGCCGTGATCGACGCCTTATTCGCCCGCCGTGAAGAATTGGATCCGATCCTCAAACATGAGATCGCGGAAAGAAAAGAAGCTTTGGACAAAATCAGGAAAGTTCCGATGAACGAGTACGTGGATTTCATGACGCTGCTCGGTTCCAGCGAATATGTTTGGGCGCAGGCGAAAAAGGCTTCGGATTGGAATCAGTTCCTGCCGCTTTTCGAAAAAATATTCGCTTTCCAAAAAAAATACGTCAAATACGTCGAAACCGAAGATTTAAAGGGTTATGATGTGCTTCTCGATGAATTCGAGAAAGGCTACACCGCCAAAGAATATGATAAGTTTTTCGGAGTCCTGAAAACCGACTTGGTCCCGTTCGTAAAGAAAGTCTTGACCAAGGATCTGCAAATTGATGATTCGTTCAGTAAACGGCTCTTCCCGACCGAAGGACAAAAGCAGTTCATGCTTCATTTACAAAACGTCATGAATTTTGATAAGGATCATGGTTTGATGAAAGAAAGCGAACATCCGTTTACCACCAATTTCGGTGCCAGCACCGATGTTCGGTTTACCAATCATTATTATGAAAACCTGTTCGCTTCCTCGATCTTTTCCGCCATTCATGAAATGGGGCATGCAACTTACGAAATGCAGGTCAATCCCGCTTTGGACCAAACCATGTCCGGCGGCGGCGGTTCCATGGCTTTGCATGAATCGCAATCCCGTTTTTATGAAAACATTCTGGGCCGAAGCAAAGAATTCTGGAGAGTCAATCTTCCGGCCTTGAGAAAAGTTTTCCCGAAGCAGTTAAAAGGCGTAACCCTGGAAACTTTTTATAAATTCGTCAACCGCAGCCAAGCTTCGCTGATCCGAACCGAAGCCGATGAGCTGACTTACCCGATCCATGTCATGATCCGTTATGACCTCGAACGGGCTTTGTTTAACGATGAGATCGCTCCGGCGGATCTTCCGAAGGCCTGGAACCAAAAGGTCAGGGAATACCTGGGTTTGGAGGTTCCGAATGACAAAGAAGGCGTTCTTCAGGACGTTCACTGGGCTTGGGGTTATTTCGGGTATTTCCCGACTTACGCCCTTGGATCGGCTTATGCGGCGCAGATCTTCGCCAAAATGAACTCGGAATTCAAAGTTTTGAAATCGCTGGAATCAGGTTCCACAAAACAAATCAACGAATGGCTAAAGGACCGTCTGCATCAATACGGAGCCACCAAATACCCGAAGAAGTTATTCAAGGGCGTCGCGGGCGCCAATTTTGACCCGAAATATTACGTGAAATATCTCATCAAAAAATATTCGAAGATTTACGATCTGAAATCTTAAAGCCAAGCAAAACAAAAAGCCGAATCAATCGGCTTTTTTTGTTTCATCGCGTATTTTTAGGGCCAGATCCGGATAATTGGTCACGATCGAACCGGCTCCCTCTTTCAGAAACCGGCGCATCAATGGTTCCTCGTTGACCGTCCAGACCGAAACCGGTTTTCCAATCAGTTTCATGCGCCAAATGTAACTAAGTCTCACCAGTTTCCAATAAGGCGAAACATAATCCGCCCGGCATCTCCAGAGCCGAAATCCGGGAAACAATTCGGTGAACCGCGTCCAATGGACATGCTTCGGAAATTCCAAGCCCAAAAGCAACGCCGTCGTGATCTTTGGGTCATATTTTTTGACCATGATCAAGGATCGGTCTTTGAAAGAGCGAAGGTAAAACTCATCATCGGAAAGGTATTCGTGGATGACATCGATGATCTTGGTTTCATAGCCCTCTTCTTTGATCTCCACATCGACCAAGATCTTCCCTTTGATGATGCTCAGGGCTTCCGAAAGCTTTGGAATTTTGAACCCAATGGCTTGGCTTAGCGCCGAAATTTCCGAAAAAGTCAGAAGTCCCACTTCAATGCCGTTAAATTTATCATCATGAAGCACGATCAATTCCCCGTCCAGGGTTTGGTGCACATCCAATTCGATGCAGTCCGCCCCCACTTCAATGGCCTTTTCAAAAGCTGCCAGAGTGTTTTCGAAAGGAACCAATCCCGAGGCGCCCCGATGGGCGACGATCATTTGTTTTTTAAACTTCACGCGTTAATCCCCGAGAATGATCTTCATGTATCTTCCGACTTTCTCGAAAGCCGCAATGGCAAAATCAAGATCGTCTTGGGTGTGGCTGGCGCTGATCATGACCCGCAACCGTCCTTGCCCGGCCGGAACGGTCGGAAAAACGATTCCGGAAACGAAAACGCCTTCCGAAAGCAAAGCCGCTGAAAACTCCATGGTTTTGGCTTCATTCCCGATCATGACCGGTGTGATCGGCGTTTCGCTGTGTCCGGTATTAAATCCCAGTTCCTTCAGGGCTTTTTTGAAGTACAGCGCGTTTTCCCAAAGTTTCTTGGTATATTCTTCGCTTTCCATCAGCATTTTAACGGATTCGATGGTCGCGGCAATGGCCACCGGCGGCAAAGCTGTTGAAAACAGAAGCGGCCGGGCCCGGTGCAAAAGCCATTCCTTGACCACTTTTTTGGAAGCCACATAACCGCCCACGACCCCGATGGCTTTGCTTAAAGTCCCAACAATGAAGTCGACTTCCCCGTTCAGATGAAAATGATCCACCGTTCCGCGGCCGCTGCGTCCGAGGACCCCGCTGCCATGGGCATCGTCAACATAAGTGAGACAGTCATATTTCTTGGCCAGTTTGACGATGTCGAAGAGTTTGGCCAGATCGCCGTCCATCGAAAAGACGCCGTCGGTAATGATCAGCACGTTTCGGTAGAAAGACCGTTTTTCTTTTAGGATGGTTTCCAGATGATCCATGTCGCTATGACGGTAGACGGTCCTTTCGGCTTTTGAAAGCCGGATCCCGTCGATGATCGAAGCGTGGTTCTTCTCGTCGCTGACGATGAGATCCCCGGCGTCGGTGATCGCGGGAATGGTTCCCATGTTGCAAGTGAACCCGGATTGGAAGCAGGTAACGGCTTCTTCGCCTTTGAATTTCGCCAGGAGTTCTTCCAGCTCCTCAATCAAGTCTTGGTTCCCAACAATGGTCCGGACGCTGCCCGCCCCGACGCCGTACTTGTCCAAAGCCCGTTTTCCGGCTTCAATGAGCCGCGGGTGGTTGGCCAACCCGAGGTAGTTGTTGCTGGACAGGTTGACGACCCGGCGATGATTCAGATCAATGACATTCGTGCATGGTCCGAAATTGACCGGGAGGGTCCGGTAAGTGCCGTCTTTTTTCAGTTGGGCGATTTTTTCATCAAAATAAGTCAATTTACTCATCGATTCCGTCCTCCGGAAATAATACTATTTTACCGCTGTTTCCGCTGCCCATGATCTCCGCGGCTTTGGTAATGTCGCGAAGCGAGAATTGATGGGTGATGATCTGATCAAGATGCAGTTTTCCGCTTTCCACCAATTCTTTGACCTGATACCAGGTATCATAGATCCTTCGGCCGGTAACGCCGTAAATATTTAAACCTTTGAACACCACCTGGGTGGCAAAGTCCAGTTCGATCTTTTGGGAAGGGATCCCCAGCATCGCCATCCCGCCCCCGGCTTTGACGTAATTGAAGGCTTGTTCAATGGCTTGTTTGCTTCCGCTGAATTCTCCGACCACGTCAGCGCCCCGACCGTTGGTTTCCGCCAGAACCCGGGCCACCACATTCTCGGAAAGCGGATCGATGACGATGTCCGCGCCGATGTTCTTGGCCAGATTTCGGCGGTATTCTTTGACTTCGATGGCGATGACTTTTTTGGCTCCGTAGGCTTTGGCAACGTCGACGGCTAAAAGGCCGATCGGTCCGCATCCCAAGATGACCACGGATTTATTTTTGATATCGAAATGAGTGATGGTGTGGACCGCATTCCCGAGCGGTTCCTGAATCGAAAGATGCAAAGGGTTGATTTTCGGGTTGTTTACGAAACAGTTGGCTTCCGGGATCTTCATATAACTAGCAAAGCAGCCGTCGGTGTCAACGCCGATGACTTTGGCGTTTTCACAAATGTGGCCTTCGCCCCGAAGACAGAATTCGCATTTTCCGCAGATGATGTGGGTCTCGGCGCTGACCAAGTCCCCGACTTTCACTCTGGTGACCGAGGATCCGATTTTAATGATGTTTCCGCTAAATTCATGGCCGACCGTCAGGGGCAGGTTTTTGATGCGATTTTGCGACCAGGCATCCCAGGAATAAATGTGATAATCGGTGCCGCAAAAAGACACGGTCATCACTTTGATCAAAACCTCATTCGGAGCCAACTCCGTCGTTATCGTTTTTTTTCGGAAACTAAACCCGCGTTCGGGTCTTTCCTTAACGACCGCCATCATCTCCAACGTTTTTACATTCTCAGGCAATTTCGTCATACATTACGCTCGCTTTCTTTGATGGGTTTTATTTTTTATGCCGTCATCATTATACCATAAAAACCGGTTTTCAACAGCAAAAAAAGATAATGTTCCCTCGGAAACGGCGTTCCGTCG
>CAYQUB010000013.1:0-14280 GCA_964420625.1 uncultured Bacteroidales bacterium
TGTGTTGGGTGTGTTTGGGGGTTTTGTGCCAAAAAATTGCGAATCTCCGAATAATTCAAGGCCATTCCTTCGCTTTGAGCAGCACTTCCGAGATCCGCAATTTTTTGGCGCAATTCCCGGATTTCTTTGGCCAGGTTCTCGGCTGTTCTCTCAAGTTCCCGTTGGATGTTGGAAGCGGTGGTCGCTTCGATCCGGTAAATTCCCGAGCCTTTGCTTTCCACGGATAGAACCGCAAATTTTTTGATATCTTTGGTATTTCGGACATGGCATCCGCCGCACAGTTCTTTGGAAAAATTCATGTTGACCACGCGGACGACTTCGCCGTATTTTTCTCCGAAAACTGCTTGAACGTTCATTTTTTTCGCATCAGCGATGGCCATTTCCTTAACATTGACCGGATTGGCCTTTTTGATCTCCTGATTTACCAGTTTTTCCACGGCTAGGATTTGTTCTCCGGAAATCAGCGAGTAATTGTTGAAATCGAAGTGAAGGTTGGTCGGACCAACATAAGATCCTTGTTGGTAAAGGTGAGGTCCGACGACCTGACGCAATGCTTCGTTCATCAAATGAGTGGCCGAATGGTTACGGGTGATGGCTCCTCGGAAATCATCGTCCACGATCAGGCGGACCATATCGCCGACTTTAAGCAATTGATCCCGGAAATCGACCAAAGAGGCATTTTGCATGTTCGGCAATTTGGTGGTATTGATCACTTTAAATTCGTTAACGCCTTGAATGACCACGCCGGTATCCCCGACTTGACCTCCGGATTCCCCATAGAACGGCGTCTGATCAAAGACCGCCAAGACTTCACCGGAGGCTGATTTGACTTTCTTTTGATTTTTGAACAATCCGACGATTTTAGCGTCCGTTTCCAGATTCTGATAACCAACGAATAGGCTTGGTTCATGAAAGTTGATCATATCTTCATTTTGGGTATTCATTGACTGATCATCCCCGCGCGAAGCCCGGGCCCGATTTTTTTGTTTTTCCAGTTCGGCTTTGAAACCTTCGGTATCAACGGCGAATCCATATTCGGTAGCCACTTCCACGGTCAGTTCCAAAGGAAACCCAAAAGTGTCATATAAAAGGAAACTGGTTTCTTTAGGAATGATTTTTTCCGAGGCATGATTGATGTAATCCACCAATCGTTTTTCGCCGCTTTCAAGCGTCATCAAGAATTTTTCTTCTTCTTGTTTGATCAGTGCCCCGATGGCTTCAACTTTACTTTGAAGGTAAGGGTAATAATCTTTCATGGTGTCCGCGACTACCGGAACCAGTTTATACAGAAAGGCTTCATGCATCCCAAGTTTCTTTCCGTAACGCACGGCGCGGCGCAAGATTCTTCTTAGTACGTACCCGCGGCCTTCATTGGAGAGAACGGCTCCGTCCGCAACCGCGAAGACCACGCTTCGCACATGGTCAGCTATGACTTTAAAAGCCATTTGCCCCTTATATTTGACATTAACGATGTTTTCGGTGGCTTTGATGATCGGCATGAACAAATCGGTCTCGTAGTTGGTTTCGACTCCTTGAATGACGCAAGCCATTCTTTCCAGTCCCATTCCGGTGTCGATGTTTTTGCTTGGAAGTTCCGGATATTCGTTTCGTTCGACACCCGGTTGAGCATTATATTGGCTGAACACAATGTTCCATATTTCGATATAACGGTCGTTTTCGATATCGTCCTGAAGCATCTTGATCCCCAGATGTTTGGAATCGTACTTTTCGCCCCGATCAAAGAAAATTTCGGTGTCCGGTCCGCATGGTCCTTCGCCAATTTCCCAGAAATTGCCTTCCAATAGAATCAAATGGCTTTTCAGAACTCCCAGGCTGACCCACTTGTCGTATGATTCTTTGTCATCAGGATAAACGGTAAAATACAATTTGTTCAGGTCAAACCCGTACCATTTAGGCGAAGTCAGAATCTCCATGGCCCAGGTCAGGGCTTCTTCCCGAAAATAGTCGCCAATGGAAAAGTTCCCCAACATTTCAAAAAACGTATGATGGCGGGCAGTTTTACCAACATTTTCGATGTCATTGGTGCGAATGGATTTTTGAGCATTGGCCATCCGTTTGTTTTTCGGAATTTCCCGGCCGTCAAAATATTTTTTCAAAGGAGCAACCCCGGCGTTGATCCACAATAATGTTGGATCATTGATCGGAACCAGCGGCGCGCTTTCGATTATTTCATGATCTTTGCTTTTGAAAAAGTCCAACCAAAGTTGTCTTATTTCATAACTCTTCAAATTCTTCATATTACTTCTGTTCTTTCCTGGTTTCTACATCAATTAAAACCGGCATGATGATCGGATTCTTCTTGGTCAAATGGAATATTTCCGAACTGATGGCGTCTTTCAATAGATTTTTCAGTTCATTCCAGTCAACGCGTTTTTTGGAAAAGTATTTTTCAATGACATTCTCGGAGATTTCGGTCAAAGAATTGACCACGTCGATGGCGGTTTCCCCAACAAAAAAGCCTCTCAAAACGACTTTCGGTCCGGCCACGATCAATTTGGTCCGCGGATCAAGGCTGGTGACGACCATGATGACGCCGTCGCTGCCCAAAAGGCCGCGATCTTTAATGACGACTTCGTTGATGTCGCCGACGATCGATCCGTCAATCAAAACGTCGCCGACCGATATCTTGGTCTTTCCTCCGGTTTGAACGCCATTTTGGAAAGAAATCATGTCTCCGTTATCAAGCATTAGGATCTTGTCTTCCCCGTAGCCCGCTTCCAGCGCCACATTTTTTTGCATGAACTGATGCCGGTATTCTCCGCAAGCCGGAATAATGTATTTCGGTTTCAACATCTCGTAAAGCATCTTGAGATCTTCGCTGTCCGCATGCGAACTTTGTAATTGTTCTTTCGGGATGGTGGTGATGGTCGCCCCCAAACGATGAAGCAACCCAATCGAATGCGAGGCCAAAAGCTCCGTTCCGGTCGCCGCTTGCGACACAATGACAATGTGATCTTTTTCGGTAATTTTTACCAACCGGTCGTTTCCCATCGCCATTCTTTGCAAAGTATAATACGGTTCATGACGGGCTCCGGTTATGATGATGGCCAGATCGTCCTCCGCGTTCGTGACTTCGTCATTGATGTATTTCAGATTGATCAGTTTGTCAGCCGGTATTTTAAGGTAATCGTTGTTCATGGCCACATTGATGGTCTTCTGGGCCCGCTTGCCAATGATGGCCACCCGGCGGTTTTGTTGCACGCAAATGTTTATTACTTTTTGAATCCTTTGCAATTCATTGGAAAACATCGAAAAAATGACTCGTTTGGAATTCTGAAGGATATCCGTTACCGCGTGAGTCAAAGCATAGTCATTGCTGACCCGGCCGATATTGGTCGTTCCCAAACTTTCGGACAATAGAGCCAAGACTCCCCCTTGACCGATATCGCTGATTTTCCCGAAATTGGTCCGGTATTTCGGATCGGTGCTGCTGGCAAACGTAAAATCGGGAGCATAAACGATGGCCCCGTCGCTGGTTTGAACGGCGATTCCCAGACTTTCTGGGATGCTATGGTTTAAGGAGAAAAAGGAAACGTTAATATTTCCGAATTTCATGACCCGATCGTCACTGATTCGATAAAGATGGTAATCAGAAACATTCAGGCCGGCTTCCAAAATCGCCACTTCCACCAAAGCCATGGTAAACTTCGAACCATACACTCCCACCGGAACGTACCGCAAAAGTTCGGCGATGGCCCCGATATGATCATCATGTCCGTGGGACAGAAAGATCCCCTGAACGCGATTTTTGTTTTCTTTTAAATAACTGATGTCGGGAATGACCGCATCGATCCCATACAAGTCGAAACTGGGATGCTTTAAACCCGCATCCAGAACAAAGATTTTGTCATCGACTTCGACGACATAAATGTTCTTTCCGTTTTCACCGAGTCCGCCCAATGCGCATATTTTAATATTACTCATTTTTATCACCTTTTTAATTATGATGACTATAAAGAAAGCCCAACTATTAAACTTAATTTTCGTTCACACTATTCTTCCCTTTGTGTGATGAATAAATCGGTTTCGCGCCATTTCATGCGAAATAAGCGACAATTCCATTCAATAAAAGTGCTTTTGTTAACGACATCCCGATAGCAAGTAGGATAGATTCAGAAAACGATAAGTTGGGCTTTCTTTATAGTCATCTTAATTATTATAACATTTTCCAATCTTTTTCACAACAGAAATGTTTCATTAATCCGTTTCCTATTTTTAATTGATCGTCATTCCCTTCCGGAATGTAGTCGGATTTAAAAATGAAAGCAGTAACTGGAAAATGAGGAAATTTTCATTTGTCATCATCAAGAAATAAGAAAACAGATTGCTGCCAATCTGTTTCATTTTTCTACATTTCTGGTAGCAACGATGTCAACTCCCAGTCCCAAAACATTCTTGATCACCACGTCCCGAATTTTGATCGGGGCTTTGACTTCGGCTTGATTAATGGCCTCCATGACCGAAAAAATCTGATTTTTGGGGATTGGCCGGTCGGTCATGACCGGAAGCCGGACCAATATCTCGCTTTGGATTTTCACCGTCGAGGTGATCATCCGCATCGGATGCGTCACTTCATTTCGGCCGTAAGTTTCTCCCCGTTTGCAAAAGCTCCCGGTCACATTCAGGTTTTCGTCAACATGGATCCGGCAGCCACGGGGGCAGACAATGCAAATCAAATCAGGCATTGGCAACCTCCATTTCCAGAATTCCTGCTTCCAATACGGCGCTTGGCAACTCGATGGTTTCCATTTCCGCCGGAAGCATGAAAGCTTTTTTCACTTTTTTAATTTCTTTGCCATTCAGTAAAATGCGCAGATAAACGTTAGAAAACGGCTGATTGACCCGGAAATTGAAGGTTATGGATTCGGTGTTGTCTAAATTTACTTGGCAGGGAAGAATGTAGTTTATTCCGGTTTTAGGAACCACGTTCATCTCCCTATTTGATTTCGCATTTTCATCTTTTAAAAATTTGGCTACTTTCTCGCCGGTCTTCTCCGCTTCCAAACTGACAAAATCGACCAGATCATGAACGTGAAGGGCGTTTCCGCAAGCAAAGATCCCGGGGATATTGGTCATCATCGATTCATCGACGATGGGCCCCTTGGTTTTCGGATGGACTTTCACGCCGATGTTTTCCACCAGCGGAATCGAAGGAATCAATCCAACTGATAAAAGCAAAGTGTCGACTTCGAATTCCCGGTCCGTCCCGGGAATGAACTGTAAATTATCATCCACTTTCGAAACGATGATCTTCTCCAAATGCTCTCTTCCGATGACCCGTTTGACGGTATGATGCAAGTACAGCGGGATATCATAATCATGCAAACATTGGACGATGTTGCGCGTCAAACCGTTGGAATAAGGCATGATCTCGGCAACCCCCAAAACTTTGGCGCCTTCAAGCGTCATTCGCCGGGCCATGATCAAACCAATGTCGCCGCTTCCCAAAATAAAAACTCTTTTTCCGACCATGTAGCCGTCAATGTTCAAATATCTTTGCGCCAATCCGGCGGTCAGAACACCCGGGACCCGGTCGCCGGACAAATTAATCGCCCCCCGTGTCCGTTCGCTGCACCCGGTCGCCATGACAATGGCCCGGGCTTGCACGGTTTGAAAACCGTCGATGGCATTCGAGAATTGAACTTGGAGGTTTTCGGTGATCTTAAGAACCATCGTTTTCACTTTAAAATCGATGGCTCTTTTTTTAAGTTCTTTGATGTACCGGTCCGCATATTCCGGTCCGGTCAGTTCTTCTTTGTATTTGGTCAGCCCGAATCCGTTATGGATGCACTGAAGAAGGATCCCTCCCAAATATAAATCTTTTTCCAAAATGAGGATCTTGGATACGCCATGATCGAAAGCGCTGATGGCACAGGCGATTCCCGCGCTTCCGCCCCCAACAATGACCAAATCATAATTAGGCATGGCGATCGCTTCCCTTCGTTTTTTCCAAAAGAATATAAGCTCCCGAAGAATCATACCTCAGGTCTTTGATTTCTTTTTTAAGTTCCCGAGCCAAGATCCCCATGATCAGCGGTTCGCAGAAACCGCCCTGACATTTCCCGGATCCCGGCCGAAGCCGTTTTTTGATGCCTTTGACCGAAGTTGCGCCGCAATTGCGATGAATGGCGTCGACGACTTCACCTTCGGAAACTTTCTCGCACCTACATACCATGTTTCCGAAGCGGGAATCTTTCGCGATGATGGCGTTGCGTTCTTCCGGGGTTTTTTGGTTCAGACGGTACAAAGGCCGTCGCTTGGGATTGTAAGCGGCTTTCGGGTCCATGGTCAAAGTTCGGGAAATCAAGTCCATTACCAATTCGGCGGTCGCAGGAGCCGAAGCCAACCCCGGGGACTGCATCCCCAAGACATTGATGAATCCGTCCTTTTCGTTGATGACGAAATCATTGGATTCGTGATACGCCCGCAGACCCGCGAATTCGCGGATGACCCGGTTTAGGGGAATGTTTTCCACCATTTTCGCCGCGGTCGCCAAAACGCCGTCGAGCACTTCTTTATTGGTGCTCACATCGTTTTTGTCCGCTATGAAATCGCTGGACGGCCCGAACATGTAATTATGGCTGGTTGTCGGGGTGATCAAAACCCCTTTGCCTTTATCGGTCGGGATGGTGAACAAAACATGGGAAACAAACGGTTCCGAAAAATGATCGAGAACAAAATATTCGCCTTTGCGCGGAATGATTTGGGTCTTCCATTCCGAAACGAAATTGTTGATCTCATCGGCGTATAAACCCGCCGCGTTGACCACCGTTTTGGTTTGATAAGAACTTTTGTCCGTGATTACCGAAAAACCTCCGGAGGTTTTGTTGACCCCGGCCACTTTTTCATTGAGATGAAGTTCAACACCGTTATCCATGGCATTTTCCATCAGCGCCACGCAAAGCTCAAACGGATTGATGATCCCTGCACTGGGAGACAAAATGGCTTTTTTCACATTCTTCGCAACCATTGGCTCCAGACAAAGAATTTCTTCCGGGTCAAGAACGCTAACTACGACGCCGTTGCTCTTCGCATTGGCAACCAGCGGGCGGAGGGCTTCGGCTTCTTCATCGGTAAAAGCCAAAGTCAGCGAACCGATTCTTTCGAATTCAACGTCCAAATCCTGGCAGATCTGATTGTACATTTGGTTTCCCCTCACGTTGAGTTTGGCTTTCAGACTTCCAAAATGCGGATCATAACCGGAATGGATGATGGCGCTGTTGGCGCAGCTGGTCACGTCACCGACGTCGTTTTCGGCTTCGATCACCAATACTTTCAGATTATACTTGGATAAATCATGGGCAATGAAAGTTCCATTCACTCCCGCGCCCACGATAATGCAATCATACATATTTCACCTACAACTTGAATTCCCTGGTCGCTTTGACGGCCACTTTCCAACCATGATACATTCGGTCCCGCTGTTCCTGGCTGATTTTGTTGACGAATATTTTATCGATGGACCGAAATTTTTTTATTTCTTCTTTGTCTTTCCAAACTTTGACCGCCAAGCCCGCGAGATACGCCGCTCCCAAAGCGGTAGTTTCCAGGCAAGCCGGACGCAGGATTTTACAATCCAAAAGATCCGATTGAAACTGCATTAAATAATTGTTGGCGCTGGCTCCGCCGTCAACGGTCAGGCTTTTGATTTGCAAGCCGGATTCTTCTTTCATCACTTCCATGACATCCTTGGTCTGGTAAGCGATGGATTCCACGGTGGCGTTGATGAAATGTTCTTTTTTGGTGGACCTGGTCAGCCCAAAAACGGCTCCGCGGGCATCATTGTCCCAATATGGGGTACCCAAGCCGACGAACGCGGGAACAAGGTAAACCCCGTTGGAAGACGGATCCCGGTCGGAATAGGCTTCGCAGTCCTTGGATACTTTGAACATCCGCATTTCGTCCCGAAGCCATTGAACGGCGCTTCCGGCGACGAAGACCGATCCTTCCAGGGCATATTCGACTTTCCCGTCAATTTGCCAGGCAATGGTCGTCAGCAAGCCCGAGGACGAGAAAACCGGTTTGTACTTGGTATTCATCAGCATGAAACATCCGGTTCCGTAAGTATTCTTGACGTCACCGATGTCAAAACAGCATTGTCCGAACAAAGAGGCCTGCTGATCGCCCACGATCGCCGCAATGGGGACATCGGCGTTCTCGTCGATCTCCCAAAGTTTGGTGGCGATCCCGTATATTTCGCTGGTTGACCGGACTTCCGGAAGCAAAGAGACCGGAATTCCCAGGATGGAGAGAATCTCCTGATCCCATTCCAAGGTGTTTATGTTAAAAAGCATGGTTCGCGAAGCATTGCTCGGATCGGTAATGTGCAAAGCCCCTTCGGTCAGTTTCCAAACCAAAAAAGTATCAATGGTACCGAAAAGCAATTTTCCGGTTTGGGCTTTTTCCAAAGCGCCGGGGACATTGTCCCAGATCCATTTTATTGTGCTTCCGGAACAATAAGGATTGATCAACAACCCGGTTTTCTTTTTGATCAGGTCAAAATGGCCGTCCGAAATCAACTTCTCGCAGATGGCTTGGGATTGGCGGCTCTGCCAAACGATGGCGTTGTAAACCGGTTTTCCGGTCTTTTTATCCCATATGACTGTGGTTTCCCGCTGATTGGTGATCCCGATCGCCGAAATGTCTTTGAGAGCCAGACCGCTTTTGTGAAGAGCATCGATGATGACTTGGTAAACGGTTTCCCAGATTTCTTCCGGGTCCTGTTCAACCCAACCGTTTTTTGGACAAATTTGGCTGAATTCCATTTGCGCCGAGGCAACAATTTCCGATTTTTTGTTAAAAATAATGGCCCGGGAACTGGTCGTCCCTTGGTCAATGGCTAAAACATAATTCTCCATGATTCACCTTTCCGCGTTTTTCTTTCTTAATTATTCTATCACAAGCCGCCTGCCTTTTCAACGAACAAATGAAAAACAAATTAAGCAAAGCTTAATCTGTTTTTACTGGATTTGGATTATTTTGGCGCTTTTTTTCGGGACTAAGACTTTCCCGCACACCGGATTCTCATCAATCAGGTCATACCCGTAGTTTATCGAATAACTGACATCGTTATGGTTATTATTGACGATGGTCATGATCTTTTCCGCACCCTTTTGGCGGGAAAAAGCAAAAACATTGTTCCCGGTTGACTCCTCAAGGTAGACCCCGTCAACAAACACTTCGCATTGGCGGATCTTCCCTAACTTTTTGTACCATCCCAAGATCTCCTGATTGATGTCATCCCAAGGAAAAGTCTTGCGACAGAATGGATCGCGGAATCCTTCAATTCCGGCTTCGTCTCCATAGAAAATGGACGGTACGCCCGGGAGCGTAAATTGGATGGCCGTCGCCATTTTAAGTTTCAAAACCGCGTTTTGAAATTCGGCTTCGCTCATTTGGTATTGCGATTGTTGTTCTTTGCTCAGGTTATCCGGATTGGCATTAGCAAAATTGGACAACAGCCGGACGGTGTCATGGGTTCCCAAATGGTTCATGAGGGAATCCAGCACATGTTTCGGATAATTGTTAATCAAGTGCCGGATCTGGATGACGAGTCCGGTCAGGTTGTCATGATTCAAAAAGTCGATGATGGCATTTTTGAGCGGATAGTTCATAACGCTGTCCATTTGCGTTCCGCGCAGATATTTCCGGCGCCGCTCGTAAGCCATTTTCGTGGAAGCATCTTCCCAGACTTCTCCCAAAACCAGGTTTTCCGGGTTGTTGGCTTTGGCCCGGGCATAAATCTGGTCCAAAAAATTATCATTAAGTTCATCGACGACATCCAGACGGACCCCCTTTGCTCCGATGGTCAGCCATCGGTCGATGATCCCGAATTTTCCGGTTATAAACTTTAAATAATTGGGATCATTCTGATTAACGGTCGGAAGGGTTTTGAATCCCCACCAACAAACGTATTTATCCGGAAATTTAATGAAATTATACCAAGTGAAGTATTTGGACGAACGAGACTGATATGCTCCAAGTTCCGGGTAATGGCCGTATTTATTGAAATAACGGCTGTCATCCCCGGTATGATTGAATACGCCGTCAAAAATCACGGAAATCCCTTTTTGCCCGGCTTGTTCGCACAAGACCCGGAAATCGTCCTCGGTTCCGAACATGGAATCGATTTTGCTGTAATCGCTGGTATCGTATTTATGATTCGACGGTGATTCAAAAATCGGATTGAGATAGATCACCCCGACGTTCAGTTCACGCAAATAATCGAGTTTTTCAATGATTCCCCGGAGATTCCCTCCAAAGAAATCATTATTCAGAACCGCGCCTTTCTGCGATTCATAATTGGGTACATCATGCCAATCGCTGTGAAGCACCGTTCCGGGTTTTTGAATAACGGGTCCCGAAGCATTAAATCGATCAACCATGATCTGATACATTATTTTTCCCTTGAGCCAATCAAGTTTGCCCAAAAACTCCTGATGGACAAGCATCTGCCAGGAAATGGGATAATAATCGGTCAATACGCCGTCCAAATCACGGTTG
Organism: uncultured Bacteroidales bacterium; assembly: GCA_964420625.1. Lineage (GTDB taxonomy): Bacteria > Bacillota_I > Bacilli_A > ML615J-28 > CAG-698 > UBA2253. Next base: position 10,525 of record CAYQUB010000013.1, read on the forward strand.
GCGCCAATGAAATGAGTTCCGTATGCATCGCTGAATTCAAAGAAATACCAAAATAGTCCAGTATGCTCAATTTTGAAGTTTACTGAATAAGCGTTATAATCGCGATCGGCTTCTTTTTTTTGCATTTCCAAACGGTGGGTTTCCTGATTTCCATCATCTCTGATCACCAAATGCATCTGATAAATATTGTATTCCTTAACAATATTAATAGTGATAAGGACATTATCACTATTTTTTACGGATCCGACCGGACTTTTGTGATTGGGAGAGAAGGGATTAAAGAGAATGTCTCTCATTGCTTGTAAGCCTTCAGATGCCAAATTTTGGTAGCATATTCTTCAATGCTTCGGTCAGCGGAGAACACACCCGCTTTGGCGATGTTGACTAGGGCCATCTGATTCCAACGATGGCGGTTTTTATAGATCTCATCCATTTTATGATAGGTTTCCATGTATGAATCGAAATCGGCCAGACACATGTATGGATCAGAAACCGGGAAGTTATTCAACAAGTAACGGGAAATATTGTCAAAAGATTTGCCATTGAAACCGCGATTGAGACGATTGATCACTTTTTGGATGATCGGATTGGAATTATAATAATTGCTGGCGTTGTAGCCGGTTCGCCACAACTCGTTAACCTGTTGGGAATCCATTCCGAATAAGAATATGTTGTCTTTTCCGACTTCTTCGGTTATTTCAACATTCGCCCCATCAAAAGTTCCTAGGGTCAGGGCCCCGTTGATCATAAATTTCATGTTTCCGGTTCCGCTGGCTTCTTTTCCCGCCAAAGAGATTTGTTCGCTGACTTCACTCGCCGGAATGATCTTTTCCGCCATGGTCACATTATAATTCTCAATGAAAACCACATTCAATTTTTCGCAGATCAATTGGTTTCGGTTGATGTCCATCGAAATGCAACAAATCAATTCGATGATCTCCTTGGCTACAAAGTAACCCGGAGCGGCTTTGGCCCCAAAAATGAAGGTTTGCGGCGTAACGGTGAGATTGGGATTTTCTTCCAATTCCACCAACAAAGCAATGATCTTTAAAGCATTAAGCAATTGTCGTTTGTATTCATGAAGACGTTTGATGTGAACATCAAAACGAGTTTTCGGATCCACAACGATCCCGGTTTGTTTATAAAGATATTTGGAAAACTCAACTTTATTATGATATTTGATCAAATCCAATTGTTTTAAAGTCTCATCATCGTCAACGAAATCCAGAAGTCTGGATAGCTCTTTGGCATTTTTGTAATAGCCGTTTCCGATTTTTTTGTCTAAGAGTTCGACCAGCCGCGGATTGGATTGGCAAAGCCAGCGTCGATAGGCGATGCCGTTGGTAACGTTGGTAAACTTTTCCGGCCAAATGTTCGCAAATCCTTTAAATAAACTGGTTCGGATGATTTCGCTGTGAAGTTTCGAAACCCCATTAACCATATTCGAAGCAATGACTGATAGATTAGCCATGCGAATTTGGCCGTTGCTGATGACTGCCAGGCCTTCGATTTCCGAATCCGGGATTCCCGCGACATGGCACATGTCAATGAAACGCTCGTTGATCTGCTTCAATAGGATATAAATCCTCGGCAGGAGTTTACTGATGAGCTCTTCCGGCCAGCGTTCCAAAGCTTCGGACAAAACCGTATGGTTGGTATAATTTACGGTCTTGCGAACGATTTCCCAACTCTCGTCGAAACTGAGGTCGTATTCGTCGATCAAGATTCGCATCAGTTCCGGAATGCAAAGCGCCGGATGCGTATCATTAATGTGAATGGCCACGTATTTCGGAAGCGAGCGAATGTCTCCGTAATAGCGGAGGTGATCCGCCACGATGTTCTGAACCGAAGCGCTGACCAGGAAGTACTGTTGTTTGACCCGCAAAGTTTTGCCTTCGTAATGGTCATCAGAAGGATACAGCACTTTCGAAATGAGGTCGGCTTCATTATATTCCTTCATGGCTTCCATATAGTCGCCTTGCGAAAAAAGTTTTAGGTTGAAATCTTGGATATTTCGGCTTCTCCACAGCCTTAGGACGCTGATCGCATCGCTGTTGGCTCCGGAGACCATCATGTCATAAGGGACAGCTTCGATGGCCTGATAATCTTTGTAATCATAGATGACCTTGTCACCGACTTGTTTTTCTTCAACTGAGCCTTTAAATTTGACGGTGTAAACTTTATCGCCGCGCAAAGTCAGCCAAACTTCCCCGCCCGGAAGCCATACATCCGGTAATTCCGTCTGCCAACCGTTAACAATTTTTTGTTTGAATAAACCATACTCATAGCGAATGGAAAAGCCCATGGCTGGGTAACCGTTGGAAGCCAAGGCATCCATGTAGCAAGCGCCTAAACGGCCCAAGCCGCCATTTCCCAGACCCGCGTCTGGTTCATGTTCATATAAATCTTCTAGTGTATACCCCAAACTTTCCAAAATGGAACTGAATTCATTGACTAATCCCAAATTATAGATATTGTTTTTGAATGAACGTCCCATCAGAAATTCGATGCAAAGATAATAAACCCGTTTCCCCTGGTTGGTTTTCACAACATTGTTATAACTCTTGCGCTTTTTTCGAAGCAAATCGTTGACCGAAACCGCGCAAGCCTTATAAAGTTGTTCGACGTTAGCATCCGAAAGCGTGATGCCATACATCTTTGATAAATTATCCTCAACAATATCCCTTAGTTCTATTTTTTCCATAATTACTCCTCTAGAGCATAGATCGTGTTACTGCAAAAGTTGTTTGTAAATTTGCAAATATGATTTGGCGGATGCATTCCAACTGAAATCTATGCCCATTATTTTTTTGGCCAGTTGCGTGTATCTTTCCTTATCATTGTATAAAAAGACGGCTTCTTTGATTTTCTCCACCATTTGAAAAGAGTCAAAATCTTTAAATGCAAATCCGTTTCCCAAACCGTCGTTGTAATCTTTGACGGTATCATATAATCCGCCGGTAGCCCGGACAATCGGAACAGTCCCATACCGGCTGGCAATCATTTGGGCCAAACCGCAAGGCTCAGATTTCGATGGCATAAGGAAGAAATTACTCCCGCCATAGATTTTTTTGGCCAAATTGGTATCGTAGGTGATCAGAACGCTGACTCGGCGCGGGTATCGTTTCGCAAATTCCAGGAATTTCTCTTCGAAATACCGATTGCCTTTCCCTAACAGAACAAATTGCACATTGTCTTTCATGATCTCGTCAAACTGAGCAATGACCAAATCAATTCCTTTTTGGGCGGTCAATCTCGAAACCATACAAATGACGCAAGCCTTCGCATCGACGTTCAGATTTAAACCCCGTTGAAGCGCTTCTTTGTTCTGAATCTTATCGGTAATGTTTTCGGCGGTATAATTGACCGGCAAAACATCGTCAGTCGCCGGATTGTAAAAATCAACGTCGATTCCGTTCAGGATCCCAACCATTTTATTGCCATTGATCCGAGTGATGTGCTCCAATCCCGCCGCGTACATCGAAGTGGTAATCTCGCGCGCATATCGCGGACTGACGGTGCTGACCAGGTCGCTACAAACGATGGCCCCTTTTAATAAATTGATCAAACCGTTATATTCCAGGATTTCCCGGAATTGCTTTTCGATGCCAATGATGTCTTCCAAAAAGGACAACTCATAGATTCCTTGAAATTCGATGTTGTGAATGGTGAATACCGATTTGATATTGGTAAACAATCCCTGTTTTTTGAACAAAATGTCCAAATAGATGCTGACCAAGGCAGTATGCCAATCAT
>CAYQUB010000014.1:0-13967 GCA_964420625.1 uncultured Bacteroidales bacterium
ATGCATTGGTTGCATTTCAAATTATAATATACATTTATGTCAATTTCCACTTTATTAGCTTTTAAGAAAGCACTCTTCAAAAATAGATTCATTTTGAAGAGTGCCGTTTAATTCAAATCGATTTTCAAAGTTTCGGAAGGATGTCTGCGATCACATCGATGTTGTCGCGCATGATCGAGTAGTAATCCATTCCCGCGTCTTCTTCTTCGGAAGTGATCGTTCCCAGATGGTGCAGTCCGACTTTGGCTTCCGCGGTCAGTCCAAGAGCGCTGAGGTACTGCGAGATGATGGAAGACTCCATTTCGTTTTTGGAAACCACGATGTTTTTGATTCCCAACGATTCCGCGAGCGCGATCTTGGCTTCGATCTCCTGAGGAACAACATCGGAACTTTCGTTGTCATTGCGAAGTTTGATGCGGTCAATCCCGTAACGGACCGTCCAGTAGACGTAAGCGTCATGGTCGACCATGATGGTTTTGTTCGCAATGGCCGGATCATCCACGACCGCCATGAATTCCGCGTCCAGTGCCCCCAGTTCGTTTTTCAGGATGGTGGCTTTGTTCGTATAGAAATCGATCTCGTCCTGAGTATCCGCGAAGTATTCGATGACGTATTGCAAGACCGTATCCGCCATGACGATCATCTTGTTCGGATCCAGCCAGATGTGCGGATCATAGAAGACATTCTCATCATTCACGTCTCCGTGGATCATGGTCGCATAATCGGTGGTGTTAAGCAAAACGACCAGAATGTTGTCACTAAGGGAAATGGTCGGAACATTGGCCAAAGTCGAGGTCTTGGCCTTTTCGATGAACATCTCCAGTCCCAGTCCGATGTAAAAAATGATCTTGGCTTTGGACAGAGTGATCAGATCTTTGGGACTCGATTCATAATCATGAACATCCTTGCCCCGGGGGTAGATGGACTTGACCGTTAAAGTGTCCCCCACGATCTCTTTCACCAAAAATTCCACCGGATAAATGGTCGTGTAGATATCGACTTCTTCATCGGTGAAGTCGCAGGCACTGAGAAGCCCCATCCCCGTAAGCAATATAATCAATATCAGTGTTTTTCGCATGTCTTTCTTCTTTCTTTTCACAACCGCCGGAAATCGTCGTTCAAACGCTCAGCGGTGATGAATTTATAATCATATACCAACTCGCCCGGCTTCACGATGGCGATTTCGGATTCGTTTAGGTATTTCTGGATTTTATCGGTCCTTGAACAGATCAGGACCACTTTCAGGGCCGGTTTTCCGGATGCCAGGTCCCATTTCAAAAAAGTTTCGATCTCGGATAGATATCGTTGATACGGATAAGCTTTTCCCGGTTGATTTCGGGAGAACAGTCCGCCGTAAGTCAGACTCCAGGTGAAACGGTCATTGATGGTGATGGCGGAATGATCCGGGACATACACCGCTTTAACATAGAGAACCCGGTCATCGTTTTCCAAGACATAATCCGCCGGTCCCTCGGAGTTTCCGAAGCGGTATCCGAATTCCGCTGCCAATTTCTCCAGCTGCCGTTTGGTTTCTTTGGCCTGCAGCTTCGGTTTAACCCACATGTCGATGAGAAAATAGGCAAGCAGGACCGCCGAAGCGATGATCCAGATGTAATAATCGGAAAAGAAGGATCGGAAAAGCATAAATTCACCCTAAGTTATTATACATTAATCATCCGAATAAAGTCAATGTGAAAACATTTTATGGTATAATGTGCTTAAGGTGATTTAAATGACGGAAAGATTGGTAAACCATTTGTTTTTGGCGACGTCTCTGGAGAAATTATTGTTTTTTCTCTTCATTCTGCTTTTGGTCTTCATTTCCGGTTTCTTTCTTTTGCTTCTGGCTTACATCAGCAAGTACCTGAAGATATCGATTTATCAGAAGTCCAAACAATATTCGGAACTGAACCATTGCGTTACCGAAGGCCAGATCGTTTTCCTGGGCGACTCCCTGACCGAGTTTTACAAAACCGCCGAGTTCTTCCCCTGCTTCGGAGTTTACAACCGGGGCATCGCTTCCGATACCACCCGAGGCGTTCTTGACCGGCTTCATGATAACGTCATCGCCATCAAACCGCGGAAAGTCTTTCTTCAGATCGGAACCAACGACCTGGGCGCGAAGATCCCGATCAGCCGGATCGTCGCCAACATCAAAGAAATTCTAACCAAATTGCAAGAAGGCCTCCCGGGCGTTCAGCTCTACTTCATTTCTCTTTATCCGGTCAACGCCTTCGCCGTCATCTTTTCGGCTTTCTTCGTCCGGAACCGAAGAAACAAGGATCTCCAAAGGATCAATGTTGAAATGGAAGCTTTTTGCCTCGAAAACAACATCAAGTACATCAATGTTTTTGACCGCCTGACTGACGAAAAAGGCCGTCTGAAGAAAGAATATACCGTCGAAGGTCTCCATGTCAGTTATGACGGATACAAAGTAATTTCCGAGATCCTCGAACCATACCTGAAAGAACAATGACCAATTATCATTGTTTTTTTTACCCGATTATGATACAATTAACAAAAACATAGATGAGGTGGCATATGGCAAACGAATTGAATTTAAACGATCAGGAATTAGTCCGCCGCGAAAAAATGAACGAACTCCGGGCCCGGGGCATTGATCCCTTTGGGCAGGCTTTCAAGCGCACGAGCGACTCCCAAGCCATAAAAACCAAATACGCAGACAAGACCAAAGAAGAACTTCAGGAGATGAATGAAACGGCGATCGTCGCCGGCCGGATCATGTCCCGCCGGGTCAAAGGCAAAGCTGGTTTCATGCACATCCAGGACAAATTCGGATTGCTTCAGATCTACGTCCGTTTCGATAACGTCACCGAAGAAGAATACGAGGTCTTTAAAAAGGGCGATCTCGGAGACATTGTTGGCATCGAAGGCACGGTCATCCGCACCGATACCGGCGAGATCTCCGTCAAGGCCACCAAGTATACCCATCTTTCCAAAGCTCTCCGTCCGCTTCCCGAGAAGTTCCACGGACTGCAAGACAAAGAAGAGGCGAGACGCCGCCGTTATCTCGACCTGATCATGAACGAGGATGCGAAACGCGTGGCTTTCCTAAGACCGAAGATCATCCGGGCTTTCCAAAAGTTCTTTGACGGCCGCGGCTTTACCGAAGTGGAAACGCCGGTCCTTCAGCCGATCCTGGGCGGGGCCAACGCCAGACCGTTTACCACCCATCACAATGCTTTGGACATGGACTTCTATCTTAGAATTGCTACCGAACTGCCATTGAAGCGTTTGATCGTGGGCGGAATGGAAGCCGTCTATGAGATCGGCCGATTGTTCCGAAACGAAGGCATGGACGCCACTCACAACCCCGAATTCACCACCGTTGAAGCTTACCTGGCTTATTCGGATATGCGCGGCATGATGGATCTCATTGAAGATCTGTTCCGCTTCCTGACCAAAGAAGTCTTGGATACCAATCAGGTAACCTATCAGGGCAACCAGCTGGACTTTGAAAAACCATTTACCCGCGTGCACATGGTCGATGCCATCAAGGCCCAGACTGGAATTGATTTCTTCAAAGTTAAAACTTTGGATGAAGCTTTGAAACTGGCCAAGGATCATGACATCGAAGTCGGTAAACACCAAATGGCTTATGGCCACATCATCAATCTGTTCTTCGAAAAGTACGTTGAAGAAACCCTGATCCAGCCAACCTTCGTTTACGGACATCCGATCGAGATCAGCCCGCTGGCGAAAAAGAGTCCGGATCCCCGTTTCACCGAACGTTTTGAATTATTCATCAATAAAAAAGAATACGCCAATGCTTTCTCCGAGCTGAATGATCCGATCGACCAACGCGAACGTTTTGAGAACCAGCTGAAAGAAAAAGCTCTCGGAAACGATGAAGCCAGCGAAATGGACATCGATTATGTGGAAGCTTTGGAATACGGACTGGCTCCGACTGGCGGACTCGGGATCGGCATCGACCGCACCGTCATGATGCTGACCGGCTGCGATTCCATCCGCGATGTTCTGCTCTTTCCTCATATGCGCAAAAACGACTAAACGACATCAAAAAAGGCACCTTCAAAGTGCCTTTTTCATTTCAACTGAATTTCCATTTCTTCCGCGACCAAAGCATAGACTTCGATCGTGGTCAGGATCCCATTTAAATACGGAAGCAAAACCACATCGCTTTCATCGAGAACGGAGTCGTCATAGAATCCTCCGGCTGATATGATGTTTTCGATCTTCTCATAAGTGTTCCGGATGAGGTCTTTGACTTCCCCCTGGAACTTTTCCTTTTCCTCAAGCACATCTTCCAGGTCATCCAGGTATAACAAGTAATTGATAGCCTTTTCGTATCTTCGGAACGCAAAGTAATCGTTGTGAAAATAAGAGGAGTAAATGGTTTTGGCGGTCTCGAGCTGTTTGTGCAGATACAGAAATCCCGCTTCGAAGATCACTTCGTATTCTTCTTCGATCTTGGAATACTTGGCCGCTCTTTCGTCGATGTCCTTAAGAACGCCAAAGACATCGCTCAGCCGTTCATAAACGATCGACTGATTGGCTTGAAGCATCTTTAGCCATTCTTGGTTTTGTTTCAGATAAGCCCGGTAGTCTTTGGTATCGATCATGCCTGGTTTTCCCCGGCTTTGGTTTTGTACATGACTTTGAATTTGACTTTGCCTTTTTTGTTTTTCGGAAAGTTGTTTTGGATCAGTTTTCGAAGCAGATCCAAGTTCCCTTCAACAATGTCGGCTTTCGGAATGATCAGACCCCGGTCTTTGTCTATGTAAAAATAGAAACAGTCCTTGACTTCATACGCGCTTTCGAAATTGTCCCAGCCGAACACGGCTTTGTTTTCGGATCCGTCGATCTTTCGGGTGATCTTGGCTTTGGTGAACTCCATCAGTTCCACGCTTGATCCCCGCTCCTTCTTGGAGGCTTTGACGATCTGAGCGACTTTACCAAAGGTGAAGACCGGCGCCATCAGGCAGATAAGGACCGCGAAGGTCCAGGAGATGGCGGTCGTCTGCGAAGCCGCTTCCGGGTCAATGGTGTTTTGAATGGCCATGTAAATGGCCAAGAGCCCCGCCAAGACAAAGAAATAGACCGATGTTGCTTTTCGGAACATGTGAAAATAATAGAAAGCCCGGTGATATTTCGGGTCGTATAAGCTTTTTACCAGTATTTTATCCATATTGTTGCTCCTGCTTGTTTTTTAAGTATTATAACACGGAACGGGGGATTAATAAAGAATTTTTTGTGACAACCGGCTCATTTAATGATATAATGGTTAAAAAAGAAACCGGAAACGAGGAAACAAAAATGGATCAAGTTTTAAAGGCGCTGGCCTGCTCTGGCCGGGTCCGCGTTTACATCGCCGATACCAAAGACATCATCAATGACGCCATCGTCATCCACGATCTGTGGCCAAGCACGGCTTCGGTCATGGGCAAAGCGCTGACCATCGGCGCCATCATGGGCGCGATGATGAAAGGCGATCAGGCCCTGACCATCAAGATCAACGGCAACGGTCCGATCGGAAACGTCATCGTGGACGCCAATGCCCAAGGCGAGGTCCGCGGTTATGTTGATTACCCTCATGTTCATGTTTCCCGAGCCGGGGCTTTGGACGATGTTTCCACGCTTGGTTACAACGGTTACATCGACGTCATCAAAGATCTGAAACTGAAGGATCTGTTCGTCTCCAACGTTCCCCTTCAGACCGGACATCTGGCCCGGGATTTCACTTACTATTTTCTGAAAAGCGAACAGACGCCGTCAATGACGGCCATGGGCATCCTCATGAAAGAAGACAACACCGCCGAAGTTTGCGGGGGGATCGTCATCCAGCTGCTTCCCAATGCTTTGGAAGAAGACATCGTTTTTCTGGAATCCAAAGCCAAACTCCTGGAATCCATGTCCAAACTTCTGAAAGAAAACGAAACTTTGGAAGAAATCCTGAAACTTATCTTCGGATCCGACTTCGTCATCATGGAAAGCCTGCCGCTTAAGTTTCATTGTTCTTGTTCCAAAGAGCATTTCGGAAGCGGGCTCGCCTCCCTCGGCCCCAAAGAGCTCGACGCCATGATCACCGAAGACGGCCAAGCGGAGATCATTTGTCATTATTGTCACAAACAATATTTATTCTCCAAAGAGGAATTGGAAACCATCAGGAAAGGACTTAAAAAATGAACACCCTGGAATTCGCCAAGAAGATCCTGGAGATCCCCAGCCCCAGCGGCTATACCAAAAACATCATTGAATTTTTGAAACAGGAATGCGCTTCGAGACAACTTGATCATGAAGTCAACCATAAAGGCAACCTGATCATTCGCCTGAAAGGCCAGGACCGTTATAAACTCGGTCTGTCCGCTCATGTTGACACTTTGGGCGCGATGGTCCGTTCGATATCCGCCGACGGAACTTTGAAGTTTTCCGGGATCGGCGGTCCGCTTCTCCCAACCTATGACGGCGAATACTGCTATGTCATGACCAGAGACGGCCACACTTTCACCGGCACCTTCCTGTCCAATGCTCCGGCCGCCCATGTGCACAAAGAAGCCCGGACCATGGCCCGGACCGAAGAAAACATGCACATCCGTTTGGATGAAGTCGTCAAGACCAAAGATGACGTGAAGAAACTGGGCATCGGTCCCGGCGATTTCATCGCCCTGGATCCGAAAACGGTGATCACCCCGAACGGTTTCATAAAATCCCGGTTCCTGGATGACAAGATCAGCGTCGCCATCCTCTTCTCTTTGATCGATCATCTCAAAGCCAACAACATCACCCCAAAGCATGATCTGACGATCATCATCTCCACTTATGAAGAAGTCAGCCACGGGGCCGGCTCCATCCCCGATCTCGATGAAATGATCGCCGTGGACATGGGCTGCATCGGCGAAGACTTAAGCTGCACCGAATATGATGTTTCCATCTGTGCTAAAGATGCTTTCAGCCCCTATGATTTCGATGTCACCAACCGGTTGGTCAACCTGGCCAAAGAACTGAAGTTAAACTATGTATTGGACATCTATCCGATGTATTCCTCCGATGTCTCGGCGGCTCTTAGAGGCGGCAATGACATCAAAGGCGGACTAATCGGCCCGGGCGTCAGCGCTTCTCACGGCATGGAAAGATCGCATTCCGACGCAGTTGAAAACACCCTGGAACTTTTGATCGGATATTTGCAAGCTTAAAAATCAAAAGTAATTTGCAGGCTTTTGGAAGAAATTTTCCAGAAGCCCTTTTTCATTCTGAATAGTATCCTTTGAATGATAAAAAAAGACCCCGAATGGGTCTTAAAACACTAATAATTCTAATTCAACCGATAACAAATTTACTTTTGAAAGGAAATTTTCATCCGCTTCATCCGTTTCGGAAATCGAATCTATTTGCATAAATTTAATAAGAAATCTGTTATCCCAATGACTGAAAACCCATTTTCATCTTTCATTTCTTTTATTGGTTTGTTAATGACAATGATTTTCTTTATTTGGTCATTTAATTTAATAAAAGGTTTTATTTCCCTGTTTCTTGTTTCAATTTTGTTTATATCTGCTGAAACCTGAATATAAAATGTATCTATTCCCTTTGTTGCCAGAAAATCCACTTCATTGCTGCATCTGATTGTTTTCCCGTTGTCATCTTTTTCAAATGAATCAAAGGTGCCTACATTTACGTTATAACCATTATAAATAAGTTCATTGTAAACAATGTTTTCAAGAAGTTGGCCTTCATCCTGAAAAATGAAATCAAGTTTGGCGTTGCGAAGACCCGGATCAGAAAAATAATATTTTCGGGTTGAATTAATATATTTTCTTCCTTTTAAATCAAATCTTTTTACTTCTTTAATAATAAACGCATCAATAAAGAAATTTATATACTTTATCACGGTTTCTTTATCGATTTTCTCTTTCTTTTTTGATACAAAAGTATTGGCAATTTTTTCGGAGTTTAACAATGTTCCGATGCATGAACTTAAAATTACACACAACTCGTTCAACGATTCGCTTTTGAATAAATTATTATGCTCCAATATGTCTGCATAGTAAGTTTTTTCGAAAAGTTCTTTTAAATATATTTCCTTTTCTTCTTCATTTTTTAATACCGCAAGGGGCATTCCGCCATGAAACATGAATTCATATAAGGCTTCAGTTTTATTTCCGCCAACATAATCAAAGTATTCTTTAAAGGATAACGGCGCCAATTTAATTTCTGTGGCTTTATCTCTAAATTCGGTGATTATATCGCTGGACAACATTTTTGAATTACTGCCCGTAACATACAAATCAATGTTTGTTTCTCGAGAAAGTCCCAATACAACATCAACAAATGAGATTACTGATGAATCAGTCTTTTTGGCCAAAATATGTTTTCCTTCTGTATATGCGGGATTAACGATTGTATCGACCTTTTGAATTTCGTCCAAAAAAACATAGCATTCGCTCTTGCCTTGGCATTTTTCGATGACATAATTGGATAATTCAATCGGATCGCGGTATAATGCGTTGCGATTATCATCTAGTTCAATAATTATGATTCTGTCTGAAGAAACACCGCTGGATGAAAGATGTTCTTTGTATATTTCTTTTAAAAGAAATGATTTGCCACAACGCCTAATTCCGGTAATGACTTTGGGAAACCCGTTATTCTTTGATTTTATCAACTGAGTTAAATACTTATCTCTTTTTATCATACAAATTCTCCTTTTGTGTGACTTTACACATATTTTTCGATTTTATTATACCATTAGAAAATAGAAATGTCAACGAGTAAAAATGTGTTTTTCGTTGCTGCTCAAACTTTGCGAAGAAAAAGGTTATGGGATGGGTTCATCGCCCCGGGAAAGTATCTTACTACACGAAGTTATCGCATTCCGACGCGGTTGACAACACCCTAAAACTTTTGATCGAATATTTGCAAGCATAACCCATGATAAAAACCTCAAAAAGAAGATTTCGTTTCTTTTTGAGGTTTTTTTGTTCCAAGCATGGGACTGGTTTGATTTTTCGAATTAGGAAAAATCCCTAATATCTTTCTCCCAATAAAAAATCAATTAAATTTACTTTTTTTATTCCTTCATATGAAGAATTGACATCGTTGTCCATTGTTAACAGCAATTTCGGGTTGTTGTCATTTATTGATCGCAATGGTCCCAATTCTCTCTCTAGGGTATTTGGATCCCGAACCGTTTGGGAAACCTGAACATAGATTGTGTCATATTGATTCGTTGCCACAAAATCAATTTCCGAATTTAGGGTTTTTCCAACCGCCACTTTAAATCCCCGGCGCCTTAGTTCCAGAAATACAATGTTTTCAAGGACATGACCGGAATCAATGTTTTTATAACCAATGATGCTGTTCCTCAGTCCCGTATCGACTACATAGTATTTTTCCAGTGATTTCAGATACTGCTTCCCGCGAATGTCATAACGATCACATTGGTAGATGATGAAACTGTTTTTCAAGGCCGTAAGATAATTTTCTACCGTATGGGGTGTGACCTTCCGCCCTTCCGAGGTAAGGGTGTCGCTGATTTTTTTGGTGGAAACCATGTTCCCGATGTTATCGAACAAGAATTTAATGACACTTTCCAAAATCATGACATCCTTGATCTTAAATCTGGTAATGATATCTTTTATTAAGACCGAATGGTAAATCCCATCCAGATACTCATTGATGCCGTCCTCGCTGTCACGAATGTTGGTAAGGTATGGAAAAGCTCCAAAACGCAAATAATCTCGGAATTTCCTTTCCAAATCGGTTTTATCGTTCAATGAACTCAAATATTCTTTGAAGGAGAGAGGCAACATTTCGATTTCAACATATCGGCCGGACAAAAGCGTTGCCAGTTCGCCAGATAGAAGGTAAGCATTTGATCCGGTCACATATAGATCAACCTTATCCTTGATGAACAAACTGTCGATGGCTTTCTCAAAATGTTCGCAATTTTGCACTTCATCAAGAAATACATAATTAAATCGATTTTTTGTTAATCTTGAATTTACAAATTCATAGAGCGATCGGTAGTCTTTTAAGCTTTCAAATTCCATATCCTCGAAATTGATGGATATGATCTGGTCATCCATAACCATTGCATTCTTCAAGTGCTCCTTGAATAACGTCAAGAGCGAAGATTTCCCGCACCTTCGGATCCCGGTAATTACTTTAATTATTTGTTTTTCTTTCAAACTTATTAGTCGTTCAAGATATTGTGGTCTTGGTATCATTATTTTTCCCCCCGTCTACTGACAGTTTACTACTTTCGAATGCGATTGTCAATATACTTTTTGTAGTGCGCTGCCAAAAGTCCTGTTTTTTTGGTAGTTTTGGGAGTGTATTACCAAAACTTTAATATGTTTTAAGAAAAAATGGCCCGTTAACGGATCATCCCATCCGCTAACGGGTCTATTTGTTCATTCCCCTAAGAGTTTTTCGATCTCCCGGTGCAACTTGCAAATCGGAAGTCCCATGACATTGTAATAATCGCCGTGAATTCCCTTTATGTATTTTCCGAAGTGGCCCTGAATGGCGTAAGCCCCGGCTTTGTCATAAGGTTCGTCGGTGCTGACATAGGCTTCGATCTCCGCGTCGGTCATGTTGTCGATCTCGACTCGGGTGCGAACGACGAAAGTTTTTTCAAGGTCGCCCAATTTCAGGAAAACGGTGGTGAACACATCATGGCTTCGGCCGGACAGGCCTTTGATCATCCTCCTCGCGTCTTCTTTGTCTTTGGGTTTTTCAAAAATGGTTTCTCCGAGCGCCACGATCGTATCGGCGCAGATGACCAGATCATCCGGATGTTTCCTGGAGATGATCCGTCCTTTTCTTTTCGCGATTTGGGAAACGTAATCTTTGGCGCTTTCAAAACTTTCGATGGTCTCGTCGATCTCGATCTGTTCGGTGGCAAACTTATATCCCATTTGGGTCAGCAGTTCTCTTCTTCGGGGGGATTTCGACCCCAGTATGATCTTCAGATTATCTTTCAATTTTGCTCAGCTGCTCTTTCACGTTGTTGATGACATAGTCGCGGACGCTTTGGGCCGGGAATTCTCCATTGGCGATCTCCATCGCCCAGATGACCGCGCCGGTGGCCGGCGGAACGGTCAGGACAATGATCTTGCACTCTTTTTTGGTCAGCTCGGAAATGGTCTTCCCAAAGGCTTCTTTCATGACCGGAGAAGCCCCTTTGGCCCAAACGCTTCCCGCCAAAACGATTTCCGGGGTCCCGGTGAAGTCCAGATTGATGACGACTCCCCCAGCGGATCTGGCCGTATTCTCCCCGACTTGGCGCAGGATCCAAATGCTTTCCGCGTCCCCTTTGGCGGCTTCCGAAAAAACGGCCAGGGTCAGGGCGTTGTAATCGATTTTTTTGGTAACGGCCCGGGTGCTGATGGCTTCCATCAGATAGTATTTATCAGTGACTCCGAGCATCTCCATGACGACCTTCGAAAGGCTGGTCGGTTTCCCGAACCGGTACTGTTCGTCATAACAAGCGCGAACGGCGGCCCGGGCAATGTAAAAACCGCCGGCTTCGTCCCCGACGATGGCCCCGATGCCTCCGACTTGCAAATAATGGCCGAAGAAATCGATCCCGCCGCTGGAAGTCCCCGCCCCGTTGATCGAGCAGACGCCGTAACCTTTGGAGGTCGCGGCTTTGATCGGCAGAAACGAATCATTCACGACTTTGAAGTTCACAAACCCGAGATCGGCGATGACCTGTTCCATGTTGGTTTTTTGGATCGGAGTGTCGACTCCCGCCAAACCAAACACGGCCGCGGAAACTTCCGCCGCGGTGGTGTCATTCCTAAAGAAGAACGGTTCCAATACTTTCTTTAAAGCTTCATAAGCGCCGTGGTAACCGTCTTTGAATTGTTCGTGGCTGCAGGTCGGTCCCCGCTGATAATCCACGAAATTGCCTTCGGAATCAAACAAGAAGTAATCGGTTTTCGAATTCCCGCCGTCAACTCCCAGGATCAGTTTCTTCATGACTGCTTCTCCTTAAAGAATTCCGGAAGATATGGTTTGAAAACTTCTTTCATTTCCTGGAAGCATGGGTAAGCTTTCTGGTAATCAAAAACCAAAGGGTTGATGAGCAGCGCCTTCATGGCTTCTTCTTCGTCCCCGAAGATCGCGGCTTTGACCGCGTGCTTTTCATAAGCCTTGATCATGAGCATGTATTCTTTGATGTGATCGTTTTTAAAATGTGCGGGGATCGGATGCGCTCCGTCTTTATCGATGATCGCGCTGATCTCCACGACGTCGTCATAACCCATGAAATCAATGGCGCCCTGGTTCTTACAATTCACGACCTGCACATCGCCTTTGTTGTTGTATATGGAGTCCACCAGATTGACGGCAACTTCCGAATACCTAGCCCCGCCGCGTTTGGACAGCAGTTCCGGTTTGGTATGCATCTCTTGGTTGGAATACATCTCCAGGAGTTGTTCTTCGATCTCCATGACGATCTCGGCCCGGGATTTCGGAGCCTCTTTGGCTTTCGCCAGCTTTTGATCTTTGAAATAATAATATTCCAGATAAGAAGACGGGATCGCCCCGACGGTATGGATCAGCTCGGCGGAAAACCCGCTGGCGGGGATGTTCTTCATCGCTTCGCTCGAAAGTCCCTGGGCAATGGCTTCTTGCAAATGATCCTTGCCGCCGTCGCGGATGGCAGTGATCCAAGTCAGATGATTCAGCCCAACATATTCCACTTCGGCGTTCGGAAGGTTCAGTTTCTTTTTGACGCCGTCGATCATGTTGATCGGCACATTGCACAGTCCCAGCATCTTGATCTTGGTATAATTGAGGACCGCTTCGCAGATCATTCCCGACGGATTGGAAAAGTTGATCAGCCAGGCTTTCGGACACAAAACTTCCATTTTCTTCACGATTTCGAAAATGGCGGGGATGGTTCGCATCCCGTTGAAGAATCCGCCGATCCCATTGGTCTCTTGGCCGATCAAATCGTATTTAAGGGGTATTTTTTCGTCCAGGAGCCGCGCGGGAAGTTTCCCCACCCTGATCTGGCCGAGCACGAAATCCGCGTTCTTAAGCGATTCATCCAGGGACTTGGTCAAGACCACTTTGCAATCCAGTCCGGCCGCTTTGATCATTCTTTCAGACAAGCCGCCGACGATCCGCAGTTTTCTATCATCGATGTCCATCAGGTACAATTCGCCCAAAGGCAGCGAGTCTTTTTTGTTGATGAAGCCTTCGATCAGTTCCGGCGAGTACGTGCTCCCGATGCCGATGATGGCGATCTTTAACTTTTTCATATTTTATCCTCCCGATTACATTCTTCATTAATTTTATCACAATTTCCCCTAAAAATCAAAAACTACCGGTTATTTGCGAGCATGGAAAAACGTAAAAGAAAAAACCGGCGGCGATGGATTCGCGGTCGGTTTGGTTTTCTGAATGGGGACTGATTTTCCATGGGGAACCTTGTCTCAGTCTTCGGCTAACACCACGACACAATCTCCGGGCGCAAAGATGATCGGCTCCGCTTTGTTGGGATTGATGACTACTCCTCCGCCTTCGCGGATCCGTTTCAGCCGATAACCGATCGCGATCTCGCCCTTCAACGCCGGAAAGATTTCCGGTATCCGGCGTTTGCATCAAACTGATCCAAAAAGATCGAAAACGGAGATTTTTCCGCCCGAAAACAGAAATGTTAAAAGACCGATCAAAAGCACGGCCGTCAGGGTAATGAGTGAAAGCGTCATGACGGTGGGTAAACGCTTTTGACAATCAATTGGTCAATGACATTCCGGATTTTCTGATGGCGTTTCCTTTGATTTTCCTCCCTCATCTTTTTCACTTAATCACATATCTAAATAAAAATCAAAAAACAAGCCGCCAAAAAATCCGCTAACATGAAAAAAGCAAACGCGAACAAATCGGTTTGCTTTTTTGATCATCTTACTTTCACGATTTTTTGGAACTTGCTCGCCGGTTTATTTTTGATGGTGAATTTTAAAACCCCC
>CAYQUB010000015.1:0-5063 GCA_964420625.1 uncultured Bacteroidales bacterium
AAATGTATTCCCGGGTGTACGGAAAACCCTGTTTGATGATCTCCGTGGCGATGGTCCCCCGGGTAACGCTGTCCACCGTGGTCACAAAATCCATGTTCAGCTCAAATCCGAAATGGGCTTTCAGCCGGTCGCGGATCTTAAAAGCCCGTTCGAATCGATGGTTTCTTTGGGTCTCCAGCCTTTGGTTTAGACCTTCCAAACCGGAAAGGTCGGGAAAATAGCCCAGAATGTGGATGCTTTCCCCTAAATGGTCGGTCGAAAGTTCCACGCCGGCGATGGCTTTGTTGGTCAGTTTGGCGGCTTCCATTGAGCCGGTCAGACAATCGTGGTCGGTAATGCTAAAAAAGTCCAGATCATCGGTAAGGGCCAGTACTTCCGCCACGCTTAAGCGTCCGTCGGAATAGGTGGTGTGAATGTGAAAATCACCCTTCATAGGTTCTCCGACTCGTCATAGATCAGCATCATGATGTATCTCTTTTCTAATTCCAGATAATAGTTCTTGAAAATAAGGTAGTCAAACAGTTCCACGCCGCTGGTCGTGCGCATCACGAACCGAATCTTGTTGAAAAGTTCAATCCATTCCGTAAACTTCAGCGCCACCACGACCTCCGACCCCAGAAAATACGCATAATGGTAAGTCTTCGCGTAATTCAGGTTTTTCTTGCTGGCCAGACAATGGACCAAAGCTTTGATGGTGTTGACGATCAATTCGCCGCTGTTGTAAAAAATGTAATCATGAGCCTCCTGAAACGACTTGTATCCCTCCATGGTTTGGGAAATGTTCCGGTTAAGGGTCTCCAGTTCCTGATAGGATTTGTCATTGCATATGCTGTACGAGGTCATTTTCAGTTTTTTGAAATATTGGTTTTGAAATTTGGTCAAATCTTTGCTGATTTCACGTAGGAAATCGAACAAGTCATTGATCTTACCGAAAGTCTCTTCCAAATCCTGATCCTCGACTTTTTCCATATAGCGAAACAGATCGCCTTTGTTTTTAAGATCTTCATAGATCCTTTTCATCCGCGCGATCTGTTTTTCGAATTCATAGATCCGATCCTGAACTTCGTTTTGTTTAAAACGGGCCCGGGAGAACATCTTCAAAAAATGGAATTGATGAAGCAAGGCCTCCGATTTGCCAAGAAATCCCTGGAGGCTTTCGGTTATTTGTTCGACCTTGGCTTTCAAATCCGGAAGGTCGCGCAGGGAATGGCCGTTGCTGACAAAGTTCACGCGTTCGAAATAAATCTCTTCGTCTTTTACGCCAGGGTTTTTGTGGCTTTTCGGTATTTCCGGGATGGCGATGTCAATCTTTTCCTGAGGGATCACAAATTTGTCTTTTTTCATCATTCCGCCCACTCATAATTCTATAATTATTATACCATTATTCCGGGGAAATGTTAACAACAAACAAAAAAATATTAGGGGGGGAAAAATAAAAAACCGCGCTTCCAAAAATAAAAAACCGCGCTTCCTTTTGGGAAAGACGCGGCCCGGTGTCAATTGAATTATGCTGCCAATTGGTTGGCTTGGCTCGGCATCAAAAACGGATTGATGATTCCGGCGGTAAAAACGCCAAAATCAAATAAATGACCGAAAGGTCTTCGGCTCCCTGTTTGGCCAGACGCTTCCCGGCAACATATTGCCAATAAATGCCATAAATTCCGAAAGTAAAAATGAGCATCAAAAAGGGTCCCAAGTCTCCGAAACCCTCCCCGGTCTGGGCTTTCAGTTCCATTTGAAATTTAATGGTCCAATAAATGGGGGTAAATTCCGAAAGTGATGATGAACAGCAAGATCATGATCCCGATTGAACGTTTTGTCATACTATCCTCCCGTACCTATAAGTTCAAACCAGTTATAAGCACTTTCATAACTCATGTCAACGAAAACCAACAAAAAGCCGAATGGGTTTCCATTCGGCTTGGTAATAATCAATAATGGTTATTTAACGTTGTAGAGCGATTTGAGGCCGTTGTAAACGGCGGTCGATCCCAATTCGTCTTCGATGCGGAGCAATTGATTGTATTTCGCGATCCGATCGGTGCGGCTGCAAGACCCGGTCTTGATCTGTCCGGCGTTCAAAGCGACGGCGATGTCCGCGATGGTGGTGTCTTCGGTTTCGCCCGAACGATGGCTGACCACGGCAGTATATCCGTGTTTCTTGGCCATTTCAATGGCTTCAAAGGTCTCAGTCAAAGTTCCGATTTGGTTGACTTTGATTAGGATCGAGTTGGCGACTCCCATTTCGATTCCTTTGGCCAACCGTTTGGTGTTGGTGACGAACAAGTCATCGCCGACCAATTGAATCTTCTTTCCCAGGCGTTTGGTCAAATATTTCCATCCGTCCCAATCGTCTTCGGCTAAACCGTCTTCGATCGAGATGATCGGATATTTGTCACAAAGTTCGGCGTAGAATTCAGACAAGCCTTTGGAGTCGAAAGATTTTCCGCCTTCGCCGTCCAAAACATACAATTTGGTTTCCGCGTTGTAAAGTTCGCTGGCGGCAACGTCCATGGCGATGCAAACATCTTTTCCCGGAATGTAACCGGCATTCTTGATGGCTTCCATGATGACAACGATGGCTTCCTCGTTGCTGGTCAGATTCGGAGCAAAGCCGCCTTCATCGCCGACCGCAGTGTTCATTCCGCGTCCCTTCAGGACCTTCTTAAGATTGTGAAAAACTTCGACTCCCATGCGCAAAGCTTCTTTGAATGAAGGCGCGCCCACCGGCATGATCATGAATTCCTGGAAATCCACGTTATTGTCCGCGTGCGATCCGCCGTTTAAGATGTTCATCATTGGGGTTGGCAATTCTTTGGCGTTGAATCCGCCCAAATAGTTGTAAAGCGACAATCCGCATAAATCGCTGGCCGCTCTGGCCACGGCCATCGAAACCCCCAGAATGGCATTGGCGCCCAATTTGCCCTTGTTCGGAGTTCCGTCCAGTTCGATCATCAATTGGTCGATTCCGACCTGATCAAAAACATTCATCCCGATGATCTCCGGAGCGATGATGTCATTGACATTGTCAACGGCCGTCAGAACGCCTTTCCCGAGATAACGGTTCTTGTCTCCGTCGCGCAGTTCAACGGCTTCATGTTCGCCGGTTGAAGCTCCGCTCGGAACGATGGCGCGACCAAACGCGTCACTTTCAGTGTAGACTTCGACTTCGATGGTTGGATTTCCTCGCGAGTCCAATACTTCGCGAGCATAGACTTCTTTAATGAATGGCATAGTTTTTGTTCCTTTCTATGTTGTTATTTTTTAATCAGGGTTTTTCCGGTCATTTCCGCCGGTTGTTTCAGATTCATGAGTTCCAATAGGGTGGGAGCAACGTCGCCCAGGTTTCCGCCGGCGCGCAGTTTCAAGCCCAGTTTGGTGATCAGGCAGGGAACCGGATTGGTAGTGTGGGCCGAAAACGGCTTTCCGAATTCATCCATGACTTTTTCGGCGTTGCCGTGGTCAGCGATGATCATCAGCGTTCCCCCGAGTTCTTCGATCTTTTCGTAAATCTTTCCGACGCATTCATCGACGGTTTCCACCGCTTTGACGGTGGCATCAAACACGGCCGTATGTCCGACCATGTCACAATTGGCAAAATTCAGGATGATGACATCATGCTTTTGGGAATCCATTTCTTTCAAAACTTTTTCCAAAACCAGATGGGCGCTCATTTCCGGCAGCAGATCATAAGTGGCAATTTTCGGAGACGGGATCAGAACCCGATCGGATCCCTCAATGACTTTGTCCTCGCCGCCATCAAAGAAATACGTAACATGGGCATATTTTTCGGTCTCCGCGATCCGCAACTGCTTTAGTCCGGCGGCGCTGAGAATTTCCCCAAAGGTATTGTTCAGCACTTGCAGGTCAAACACGATGTCGCCCTTGACGTTTTCGCTGTACAGCATCATGCAGACATAAGTCAGATTTTTAAAGTATTTTTTGTTATTCAGAGGAACCAGATCCGGATTGGTCAAAGCCGTCGAGATTTCGATGGCGCGGTCCGGCCGGAAATTGGCGAAAATGACGCTGTCGCCGTCTTCAATGTTCGAACCAGGGTTGGCAACAAACGGAAAAACGAATTCATCGGTCACGCCGGCTGCATAACTGGCCTTGATCCCGTCAAACACATTTTGAAGCGGTCCCTGGTTATAAACCAGAGCATCGTAAGCCGGTTGCAGCCGATTGTAATTTTTGTCCCGGTCCATCGCATAATAACGGCCGCTGACCACGCCGATCTGGCTGTGGCCGATCTCGTCCATCTTATCCTGAAGCTGTTTCAAATAAACTTCCGCGGATTTCGGAGGAACGTCGCGGCCGTCCAAGAAAGCATGAACCACCACTTCTTTAATTCCTGATTTAACGGCGTTTTCCAAAAGATACAAAATGTGTTCAATGTGCGAATGCACTCCGCCGTCAGACAAAAGACCCATGATATGGAGTTTTGATTGGTTTTTAAGCGCTTGTTTCAAAGCTTTTTGAATGGCTGGCATCTTGATCAGTTCGTTTTTGCGAACGGAAATGTTGACTCGGGTCAAACTCTGGTAAACGATCCGTCCGGCCCCGATGTTTAAATGTCCCACTTCGCTGTTCCCCATCTGACCGTCCGGAAGCCCGACGTCTTCGCCGCTGGCCCCAATCGTCGTGTGGGGATAAGTTTTGAACAAATAGTCCAGGTTCGGTTTTTTTGCATGGGAAATGGCATTCCCGGCATTGTCCGGACCCAGTCCGTATCCGTCCATGATCACTAACATGGTTGGTTTATTTCTGGTAAAATTCATTGATTTTACTCCTTATTTGCTTGTTAATTATACACTAACAACTCGGTTTATTCAATATTAATAATTTTGAAAATGCATTCATGTTTTGACGGGTTCTTTATCCATCAGAATCAAAAACATTTTTATCACTCGATTGGTAATTAACACCAGAATCGGAATTCGAATCAACATTACCTGAATTCGTGCACCCAAAACCACACCGTTCAAAATTAAATAATCATAAAAACTTAAGGCTGGAGAGTCGGGATTTCTTAAAAAATATTGGTAAAGAGCAATCGTATT
>CAYQUB010000015.1:5073-13882 GCA_964420625.1 uncultured Bacteroidales bacterium
CTAAAATTGAAGCTATTGTGATGAAAATTGCGAATTTCAAAATATTATGTTTTGAAGGAATCAAATAAATAAGTCCGCCAGCCAACCCCCAAAGCAATTTAGGAATTGTAAATAGCGACGGAGGGAATCCGTATAACATCCCGTAAAGAATGTCAGAAATTAACCCACACACAATTCCCCAAACCGGACCAAGTAAATATCCCGCAATGATGATTGGAATCGGGAAAAGCCCAATTTCCATATTGCCCGCAATCCTCACAGTAAGAAATGAGTCAAGAACAAAGGCCATAGATACAAATAAAGAAGCTAAACACATTTTCAAAACCAGTTTGTTTCTCATGCAATAATATTCCTCGCGTTGCTAGTTATTATACCATCTTTTCCCGCCGTTGTTAAGCAATATAATTTCTCGGTCTTTTAAGCTTAAACAAACTGAAAAATCGCGGGGGATCGGAAATTTCTTTCCCGAAAAATCGTCCCCAGTAAAATGTTTCCCCGCCTTGATTATTACGCTCTTTGGGCCTTGCAAGCCAACCAAAATGATTTATTAGGCGAATTTTCGCGGTTTTAGGGGGTTGAAGAGCAATTTTTTTAAAAAAAGAAAATCCTTCGAAGATTTTCTTTTTTGATTATTTTTTATTTGAATCGGTTCTTCAGCCAGTTTGGAATGGTCGTATCGCCTTTGATCCGTTCCTTTTTTTCTTCCGGTTTGGCATCGGGTGTGGCGGTCGGTTGCGCCGGCTCGGGATTAGGTTCCGGGACCAGCACCGGTCTGGCTTCTTTTTCTACCGGTTTGTAACTTGGGAACCCGGCATTGGCCGCCGGTTCGGCCGGGACCTCTTTGTTATCAAATCCGGTGGCGATGACGGTGACGATCAGTTCGCCTTGCAAGTCCATGTTAAATCCGGTGCCGCAAACCAAGTCGATTTCCGAAGACGAAGCATTTTGGATCTCGGTCATGACTTCCACGACTTCTTGCATCGCGATGTCAACGTCGCTGGTAATGAAGACGATGGCATCGGTGGCGCCGTTAATGTCAATTTCCAAAAGCGGGCTGCGGATGGCTTTGCGCGCCGCTTCAATGGCCCGGTTCGGGCCGGAAGCAATGCCGATCCCCATCAGGGCGGTTCCTTTGTTTCTCATGACGGTGCGGACATCGGCGAAGTCGACGTTGATCAATCCCGGGATGGCCACAATTTCAGCGATCCCCTGAACACCGCGGCGCAGAACGTTGTCAACTTCACGGAAAGCTTCCAACATCGGCGTGTTTTTATCGGTGATCTGCAACAATTTATCATTTGGCACGACAATCAAGGTGTCGACCAATGGTTTCAGTTTTTCCAATCCGCGGACGGCTTGGGCTTGACGCTTGCGGCCTTCAAACGAAAAAGGTTTGGTAACGATGCCGACGGTCAGGCAGCCCAATTCCTTGGCAACTTTCGCCACGATCGGAGCGGCTCCGGTTCCGGTCCCACCGCCCATGCCGGCGGTAATGAAGACCATGTCGCTTCCGCGCAGGATCTCCCGGATCTCGTCTTCGGATTCTTCGGCGGCTTTTTGGCCGATTTCCGGGTCAGCCCCGGCCCCTAGGCCGCGGGTCAGTTGTTTTCCGATTTGGAGACGGGTATCGGCTTTCGCGAGACGCAATACTTGGGCATCGGTGTTAATGACAACGAAATCGACACCTTTGACATCATTCTCAATCATGCGATTGACGGCGTTTCCCCCTCCGCCGCCGATTCCGATTACTTTTATTACGGGTTTTTCGTTGAATGCGTCTTGACTGAACATATATCCTCCTAATTGGGTTTGAACTCTTTTAATTTATTTCATTATACCATAATTAAAAATAAAAATAAATATTTTTGTTGTTTTTTTAAATAACGTCAGCCGGCTTTTGAAAAAACCATCGCGGGCAGCCAATCCCCGGAAGGTCCCAATCAAACCAAACCGAAATAGTCAATTACAAAGCTGTCTTCCAAAAAAGAAACCGCGAATTTTCGACCCAAATAACTAAAATAAAACGATTCTCCGTCCACTTCTGCCCAAAAGTAAGTTAGGTAAAATTCCTTTACCTTCAAGATGTTGGCTTCCAAATCGAAAATCTCGCCGGATCGCGGATCGTCGTTGAAATCCGGATAATAGAAGCTTCGGTAAAGAACATCCAAAAATTCATCTTTTTCGTAAAAAGACTGGAGCGAAACATTGTCATTCACTCCCATGTGATAAACGCATTTCGGAGGCAGCGGAACGATCAAAAACTCCTTGGCATCGTCTTCTTTCACGTGCAAGATCAGCGGGTAATGGAGCACCGCGTTGAGCGGCGTCGTATATTTCCAACAATACATCATTTTGGGGACTTCATTGATGATGGTCACGAAACGCCGGTATTCAAAGGAAAGCGTCAAGCCGTTTTCCAAAGCCAAATAAGCGATCTCTTCGAAAACCTCGCCGTTTTCCACGACCAAAATCCGTGACTTTTGGAAAAATTCCCCGTTATCGTCCGTTTCCAGGGTGTTCATCCGGGTCTCATAAGCTTCTTTGGTCAAAAGGAGCCGAACTTCCAGCCGGTCTTTTTCCTCATATTCGGAAAATAAATCTGACAAAAGATCGCTGATGACGAAGTCATCATTCATCCCGAAGGCTTTTTTGTTTGAGGAAGTCGCGGCGTCAATGGTATTGACATTGCCTTCAAAAGTCAGATGATAATCCGGAATGTCGGCGTAAGGAGTCAAATCCCGATATTCGGCCGGAAACTCGAAGACGATCTCGCCCTCATTCGGACTGACCTGATTTCCTCCGCAAGCCGACAGGACCAAAACCAGCAAAAACAAAAGCATCATCAGCCATTTCTTTTTCATGTTAAAAGTCCTTATCGCTATCGTTCAGCCCATATTCGCGGTAGACCATGGCTTTGAATTCGGTGAAACGGTCTTCTCGGATGGCCTGGCGGATGTTTTCCGTCAGCCTAAGCAAAAAATTGACGTTGTGAATGCTGAGCAGCCGGTAAAGGAGCATCTCTTCGGCTTTATACAAATGATGAAGATAAGCTTTGGTATAGTTTTTACAACAATAGCAATCGCAATGATCATCAAGCGGCGTAAAGTCGCGTTCAAAAGCTTTGTTTTTGATGATGAGGCGACCGTGAGCGGTCATGGCGGTCCCGTGCCGGGCGATCCGGGTCGGAAGCACGCAATCGAACATGTCGATGCCGCGCTCCACCGCATCCAAAATGGCCCCCGGGGATCCGACTCCCATCAAATACCGCGGTTTATCCTTCGGAAGCAGGGGCGTGGTGAACTCCAAAACTTGGTTTTGGATTGCCTTCGGTTCCCCGACGCTCAGTCCGCCGATGGAATAACCGTCGAAATCCATCGCTGCCAAAGCTTCGGCGCAATGTTTCCTCAAGTCATAATGTTCCCCGCCCTGAACGATCCCAAACAACCCCTGAGTTTCCCGATTTTGGTGAGCATCCAGCCCGCGTTTGGCCCAGCGGATGGTTCGGTCAACGCTTTTTTTCAAATAATCGTAACTGGAAGGATAGGGCGGGCATTCGTCAAACGACATCACGATGTCGCTTCCGAGTGCGTTTTGTATCTCAATGGATTTTTCCGGCGAAAGAAATAAAACGTCGCCGTTTTTCTGGTTTTTGAAAGTCACGCCTTCTTCGGAAATGTCTTTCGGATTGGCCAGGCTGAAAACCTGATACCCGCCCGAATCGGTCAGGATCGAACGGTCCCAGTTCATGAACTTATGAAGTCCGCCGGCTTCTTCAACGATCTTCTCACCCGGTTGCACCCACAGATGGTAAGTGTTCCCGAGGATGATCTGCGAGCCGACGGCTTCCAGTTCTTCTTTGGTCAAGGTTTTGACAGTCGCTTGCGTTCCGACGGCCATGAAAACCGGAGTTTCGAAAGTTCCGTGGGGAGTGGTGATCTCTCCCAATCGGGCCATCGAATCATGACTTTCTTTGATCAATTGATATTTGATAACCATAAAATTCCTTACTGAATGAACATCGCGTCTCCAAACGAGAAAAATCGATATTGGTGTTCAATCGCATAACGGTATGCTTCCAAGATTTTTTCGCGGTCATAAAAGGCACTAACCAACATGAGCAGCGTCGACTTCGGTAAGTGGAAATTGGTGATCAGGGCATCGACCGCTTGGAAATGATAACCCGGATAGATGAAAATGTCGGTGTCTTCGGTGACGGCCCGGAATTCGCCGTAACGCGAATGGATGGCTTCCAAAGTCCGGGTTGAGGTGGTCCCGACGCAGACGATCCGTTTTCCCGGGGCTTTGGCTTTATTTAAAATGGCTGCGGTTTCTTGGCTCATCGTATATTTCTCGGTATGCATGTGGTGGTTTTCGACCTCATCGACGGTGACCGCCCGAAAAGTCCCCAAACCGATATGCAAAGTGACATTGACGATGGTCACCCCCGTTGCGCGGATCTTCTCAAGCAGATCCCGATCAAAATGCAACCCCGCAGTCGGCGCGGCCGCGCTCCCCGGTTCGGTCGCGTAAACCGTTTGGTAGCGGCTTTGATCTTTCAAGGTTTTATGGATGTAGGGAGGAAGGGGCATGGTCCCCAGCTGCGCCAAAAGATCCAAAAACACGCCTTCGTAAGCAAACTTCACGTGGCAAAGCCCGTCTTCATACTTCCCGACGATTTCCCCCGAAAACAGGCCGCTGAAACTAAGCGTCGTTCCAACCTTGACCCGGCGGGCCGGTTTGACCAGCGCCTCCCAATAACCGGGGTGTTCCCGAAGCAACAAAAACTCAATTTTGGCTTTGGTGTCGGTCTTCTCTCCGTAAATACGGGATGGCAGGACCTTGGTATCGTTTAAAACCAAAACATCGTCTTTCCCAAGCATCGAGCTGATTTCATAAAAATGATGATCGGAGATCGAACCGTCGGTCCGATTCAGGACCAGCAGCCGGGATGAAGTGCGTTTCTCCAAGGGAGTTTGCGCAATCAGTTCCTCGGGAAGATTATAATCAAAACAATCGACTTTCATAATGAATTCCCAAAAGCTTATAAGCTTTGTCAGTAGCCATGCGTCCGCGCGAAGTTCGCAGTATGAACCCTTCCTGAAGCAGGTAAGGCTCATAGACGTCTTCCAAAGTCGTCATGTCTTCGGATATCGAAGAGGCCAAAGCATTAAGTCCGACCGGGCCGCCCTTGAAACGTTCAATGAGCGTTCGCAGATACCGGTGGTCGGTCTCATTGAGTCCGGCTTCGTCAATGTCCAATTTTTGAAGCGAGGCTTTGGTGATCGGAAAGCCGATTTTCTCGCAACCCGAATCTTCGAATTGCGCAAAATCGCGGACGCGGCGGAAAAGCCGGTTGGCTACCCGCGGCGTTCCCCGCGAACGCTTGGCAATTTCGGAGGCCGCAACGGGATCGATCTGAAAATTAAAGACTCTTGAGGTCCGGTTGACGATCTGGGTCAGTTCCGAAACTTGATAATAATTCAGCTGATGCACGATCCCGAAACGATCGCGAAGCGGTCCGGACAAATCACCGCACCGGGTGGTGGCGCCGATCAGCGTAAACGGAGGCAAATCAATGCGAATGGAATTGGCGGTCGCATCCTTCCCGATGACGATGTCGACGACGAAATCTTCCATCGCCGAATAAAGGACTTCTTCCACGACTCGCGGAAGACGGTGGATCTCATCGATGAAGAGAATGTCCCCGGCTTCGAGACTGGAAAGAATGGCGACCAAATCGCCGATCCGGTCGATCGACGGCGCGGTCATGCTATGAAACTTGCCGCCCATCTCGTTGGCGATGATCCCGGCCAAGGTGGTTTTACCCAGTCCCGGGGGACCGTAAAGCAGAACGTGATCGAGGGTTTCCTCCCGTTTCAGCGCCGAAGTGATGAAGACGTTCAGATTGGCTTTGATCTGTTCCTGACCGATGTAATCGGCCAAGCGCTTCGGCCGCAGGCTTCGGTCGTATTCTTCAAGCAAAATATCGTTTTTTTCCATAATTTTCCCTGTTCTTTCTGAGCGAGCGATTTACAAAATCTCCCGCTCATGTTATAATAGCCCCGGGTGGTGAACAAATTTGTATAATTACATCAGAGGAATAGTAACGATCGTCCGGGGCGAATACATTGTGGTTGAAGCGGGCAGCGTCGGATACACGATCCGGACCGGAAACCCCTTCGGCTTCGAACCGGGGATCGAAACACAGGTTTTTACTTATCTGCATGTCCGGGAGGACATCCAGGAACTATACGGTTTCAAAACCATGGCGGAAAGAGACCTCTTTTTGAAACTCATTTCCGTTAAAGGCATCGGCCCGAAAGGCGCCATGGCCATCATCGCCAGCGGAGCCATCGATAAAGTCATTACCGCCATCAAAGCCGGAGACAGCCGTTATTTACAAAAATTCCCGGGCATCGGCCCCAAAGCCAGCCAGCAAATCATTCTGGATCTGCACGGAAAACTCGATCTCAATCAAGAAAGTTCCAAAGAAAACCCGAAGACGAAGGATCTGAAAGATGCCTTGCGTTCCATGGGATACAGCACCGGAGAAATCAAGGCTCTGACCCCGATTATCGAAGCCAACATTGATCTTCCGGTCAACGAACTCATCCGGGTCGTCCTCAAGAAAATGATTTAAGAGAATGCTTACAAAAACGTAAGCATTTTTTTATAAGGACCGGATCTTCGCTTTTCTTTCTCTTTGGTTTTTGAGCAGACTGGCTTTGTATTTTTTGTCCAGATCCCGCTCATGGAAAACCAAATGGTCATTGAACGAACTTTTCAGTTCGGACACTTTATTCTTGCTGTTGCGCTGAAAAGCCAAATGATCGCTTTCGTTCTTGGCCAGTTTGGTCTTATGGTCCTCGTTTGCCTGTTTGATTTTGTCACTTAGCTGTTTTTGGCTTTCCGAATAACTTCGAAGGATCTTCTCGGTTTTTTCGGTCATTTCGGAAACAAAATCCAACCGGGTTTTTTTCATCTCGGCGGCGTACAAATGCTGGTTCTGGACCGCGTTCTCGTGATCCTGGGTAACCGCAGCGGTTGCGCCCTGAAAACCCCGGGCCAACTCATCAAAAATCTTCTTGTCCATTGATTTTCGGAACATTTGTTCATCATGGTAATAGTTCAAAAAAATGTCCATGGTGTTTTTGATCTCGCCCAAAAGGGCTTTGGTTTGGTTTTCAATGGCTTTTAGGAAGTTGGCGAACCGTTTGTTTTGCAATTTGTAATATTCGATGCATTCTTTTTCGATGGACCCGAGAGCCCCAAGATAATCAGGCTTGATGAGCGTCAGATCATCTTTGAGAGCAATGACCAAATGTCGGGACAGGTCCTGACGGAGCCGTTTTTTCGTTTCCCAAGTTTTCGCAACGATGGATAGCAGATTGGCTTGAAAGATCTCAGCGACCTCGGATAGATTTCCCAAAACGAAATCGCCTTCTTTTTTTACGTTGACGGAAATGGCGGCTTCCATTGGTTTATAGGTTTCAAACTGAATCCGGTCGGTTTCGTTCGCAAATTGGTGATACTCCAAAACATTTCGGTTTTTGGAGGCGTCATGATCCGTCCTTGAGCCAAGGATTTCTTCCCGAAGCGCCATCTCCCGGTCAAAGATCTCTTTTTGAAATTCGATCTCGTGCAAAAGCTCGGCTTTTTCCAGTTCCAGATAGGCTTGGTCAAGATCCAGACAAGCCAGGGTGCTTTTCAGGTTTTCCGCGGCTTCGCTTTCATCCCGCTGCTTTTCCAAAACTTTGATTTTCAGCGAGTAATCTTCGGAGATCAGGGAATTCTCCAAAACGATTTTTTCGTAGTAACGCTTGAATTCCAGGATGTTCTCGAAAATCTGAAATTCGTATTTGTTTTTGGTGCTTTCCTGATCAGCCAGACCGCGGGCGCGGATCCCCAATATTTTTTTCTTGACTTCGGCGATGCCCTTCGCATCGTTGATATCCAGAAGACTTTTTTCTAATTCTCCGTATTCTTTGATGTTGGCTTCGTTGGATTTCGAAAGATCGATGTTTTCGCGGCGCACCAATTCGGCTTCCCTATTTTTGAAGTTTTTCTCTTCCTCATCCAAAAGCACGGTTCGCTCTTTCAGGGCCACCATAAGTTCTTTGCTCAGACTGTTGATCCGGTGCGCCATCTCGCTTCGCATCCGGCGAATGATGGCCAGAGCATTCTTCTGCTCATCGGCTTTCTTAGCCTCCGATTCGGCTTTTTTGGCGGCCAAATCATGGATCGGTTGCATGGGCGTGGCTTTAACGGTCTCAATTGATTGCTCAATGACGCCGATTTCCTGCCCGTGCCGTTCTTCATCGGCTTTGATCTGCCGTTCGAAAGATTCAAGAATTTGGTTTTTTTCACCGAGGTTCTGTTTTAAGGATCCGAAAACCTCATTGATTTTCCCCTTTTCTTCTTCCTCGATTTGTAAGAAAAAAGCAAAAATCTGATTATTTATATTGCTTATTTTTTCTTCAAATTCCTTGAACTCCATATTTCACCTCTATATTCGGAAGTTTCCTTTGCCTTTGCCTTTCCCTTTGCTTGGTTTTCGCTGCAGGTTGGGCCTGGTTGGCCGGCCGGTCGGGTTGGCCCCCATTTTGGAGAAAGCCGCCATTTGCTCTTTCATGTCTTCAAACCTTTTGATCAAAGCATTGACTTCCGGGTAAGGCCGCCCGGAACCTTTGGAGATCCGTTCCCGGCGCGACAGGCTTTTGGTTAGCAATTCCGGCTTTTTCCGTTCCTCGGGAGTCATGGAAAAAGCCGGAATTGCTAACCAAAAACCAAACCAAACACACCCAACACA
>CAYQUB010000016.1:0-13667 GCA_964420625.1 uncultured Bacteroidales bacterium
GCTGTAAACAACAAAAGTCCCGCGGCCTTTATGACGATAAATATAACCGTCGATCAAAAGGTTGTTGATGGCTTGAAGAACGGTCATGCGAGAAACTTTATATTGGGCGGACAACTCGCTTTCGCTTGGGATCATGTCCCCGTGTTTGTATTTCCCTTCCATAATGTCTTGGCGCAATTCTTTTTCGATCACTTTATAGATCGGGACTTTTCCGTCCGGGTTTTTTTCTTTTAGTTTAAGCTCATAAAGAATGTATTGGTTGCAAATGTCCAAAAAGCCGGAATTCTTGAAGAAATCGATCAGATTGGTCCAGTCAACGATTATTTCGCTGCAACCCTGGTCAAACAAAACTTTGGAAGCCTGTTTTACCAGGTTGTTTCCGAAATCCAATCCCTTTTTCTCCGGAACTATCCCAACCGGGCCAATCCCCCCCAGGCAACGGTACAAAGGGTATAGATTGGTGCTGTTGGCCAATTTGGAAAACTTCGGATAATTGATTCTGACGAATCCGATTATCTTTCCTTCTTCTTTCGCAACCAAAAACTCTTCTGGTTGGCAGTTCTCAACGTCTTGAAACCACCGGACCGGAAAGTATTTGCGAATAAGGTGGAACAGTTCATCTTTTTCTTCGGCGGTTTTAAGAAGCGAATACTCATATCCGTCGGCTTCGATCGGCGGCGAAGCCTTACAAATCAAGTTGTAGTTTTTGTAAGCAATGTTAAACCGCTGTTTTTTAAAAAAACGATGCGTAAATTCGTTGTTTTCCAAGAAAACCCCTGAAAACAAACAGTTGTTGTCCCCGCCGATGTACAGAATGGTCCGGCCGTTCTCCGTGCAAATGCGAATGGCATCGTTGAGAAGAACCGACCCGTATCCGGTTTTTCGATATTTGGGATTGACATAGATCAAAGAGACATAAGCGTTGCCCTGACTCTTTTTGTCTGATCCATGGTAAAATTTCAAAACGATGGTCCCCACCAGATCTTCCTGATTGTAGAGCGAATAACTTCCCTCGGGAACCACATCTTTGGATTCGATGATCTTCTCGTTGATCAACCGGTCCGTCAGCGGGTAGGATTTTTCAAATTCCTGATTCCAAAGCGCAATCAGATCGGCTTTTGATTCATTGATCGTTTTTCGATTCATGACAAAACCTCAACAAACCGTTTGGTGATATCTTGCGGCCGGGTGATGGCACTGCCGATGACCACCGCGAACGGCTTTCTTTTCATGACCTTTTTAAAGTCGGCGAGGTCCCGGATCCGTCCTTCGGCGATGACCGGAATCTTTAAGGAATATACGCACCGGCCAAGCAACGAAAGGTCGGGACCTTCCATTTTTTTGGAATACGCCGTATAGCCGGAAAGCGTGGTGGAAACCAAGTCCGCACCCAATTTTTCGGCTTCGACGGCTTCTTCCAAAGTGGAAATGTCCGCCATGACCAAACGATTTTTCTGATGAATCAGATCGATCAGATCCCCAAGCTTTTCCTGGTTCGGCCGGGGTCTGTTCGTGGCATCCAAAGCGATGATCTCGCAGGAAGTGCCCAGCAGTTCCAAAACCTCTTTTTTGGTCGGGGTAATATATACTTCCGAACCCGCGTAATTGGTTTTGATCAGTCCGATGACGATCGTGTCATTCATTTTTTTGATGGCGTTGATGTCCGCGACTCCCCCGGCCCGAATGGCTCCCGCGCCCCCGATCAGGGCCGATGCCGCCATTTTGGCCATAATAACCGGGTCTTTGAGCGGTTCTCCGTCGCGTGCCTGGCAAGATACGATCAGCTTGTTTTTGAGTTTTTCCAACATTCCCTTAACCTCCTGTTAAATTTTTCCCCATCTTTTGTTTTCAAAAACCCGGTACCATTCCGGTCCGCGGCGTTTCTTGATCAGCTTGGCGAAATCTTCTTCGTTCAGAAGTTTTTTGTCACAGATCAAATAATCAAGGATCTTGCTTCCCGAAAATTTGATGTCTTCCAAAAAAACCTTCAGTTCGGCTTCGGTAAGGAGGCCGCTGATAATTTTGTTTATGATCTCTTCTTCCGCCAGCGTCCGTTTCAGCCACGGAGCGAGTTCATCAATGATCGGATGCTTGATCTTTAGCAAAGCTTTGGCGCTTTTGGCCGCATTTGCCATATATTCCTTAATCCTCGAATACTCATGATTTTCGACCATTTTTTTCTCGTTGGCCAAGTTTCCATGCGATAAAACGTTCGGATAATTATAAGCAAAATAAGCCTGGCCAAGTTCATAGAAAGCATCGCTAATGCTTCTTAAGGCAATTTCAAAAGATTTTTCGTAATCGTATTTCGCGGAATTCCAGGCGTAATGGGCCATGGTGATCATGCCGATCTTGGAAATTTGGTAGTGAAGACTCGGGTTGATCATGTATCCTTTGGCGTACTTCGAAAGAGCGGCCGTCCGATTCTTGACCGGGGCAATGAATTCCCGGACTCCGTACGTAAAATCGCTGACCGGGAAGTTGTCCCAAATGAACAGTCTTTTTTGAAAAGCCTCTTGCGTCAGTTTGGCGTCGCTTTCGGTAATGGCTTCCGCGCAAACCCGGTCGCCGGTCCAAAAGACGTAGATGTCATCGTCCAAATATTTTTGGAGATCATTCCGATATTCGCTGTCCCCGATCTGGTGATATTCGGTCGGACACATGACCAAAACCGGATCAAGCACTTTGTTCTTCAAACAATCAAAAACCTGATTGCATATGTGCGCATGAGCGATCCCCGGCCGGGAAAACATTTGGAGATTCAAACCGGACAGTTGGTAATCAATGTCGTCCAAAAGCAATCCGAAATGGCTGACGCCGATGTCGATGACTTGTTGCAACTTGGCGAACAAACGAGCAAAATCTTCGTCGCCGGTATATTTAAAAACATCCTTCGGGTCTTTCGCATGCCCCGGAGAAATGCAATAATAAAAATCAATGTTTTTTTCGGACAGTTTGTTTTTAATTTCCTTTAATTTGGAAAACTCGGCTTCCGGATATGGCTCAAACCATTTCTCGCGGTGATAGGGATCAAGTTTCGGGGCATACATGAAAACATTCAAACGGTATTCGTCCATGAAATCCGCCATTTCCAAATGTTCTTCCAGACTCCATGGCTCCCCGTAATAGCCTTCGATGATCCCCCGGAATCGGAAGGACGGTTCATCCGCGATCAAAACGATCGGGAGTCGGTACCCTTCTTGGCTTTTTTCAACCAATTGGTTGAGAGCCCCGAACGCATAGCGGACGCCCCGGTCCGAACTTGATTTGATGATGACGTTTCTTTGGGCGGTGATGTCCAAAGAATAGGCGTCGGCGGCCAGCAAAGTTTCATAAATAACGAAAAGGCGGATCGGCTCCGCGGCTTTGGCCTCCTGATTGGCAATGAAAAACTCCGGATCAACCAGTTTCTGGAAGGAGGAATACATCCGAAAAGTCACAGCTCGGTCATTGATTTCAAAAGGGATCTTCCCTTCAAATTCCAAAAAGCCCTCCAAACTGTAGA
Source organism: uncultured Bacteroidales bacterium (assembly GCA_964420625.1). Lineage (GTDB taxonomy): Bacteria > Bacillota_I > Bacilli_A > ML615J-28 > CAG-698 > UBA2253. The sequence continues at coordinate 3,506 of CAYQUB010000016.1, forward strand.
TGTCTTTAAACAAATAGTTCTTTTTCAAAATATTCATAAGTACCCCTTTATTTATTTATCCCAGGATGAATGGCGATCGATTCGCCTCCCACTTGTTCGTTGATCATTTTGACGGTTATGGCCTGTTCGTTTGGACAAAGCATGGCGGTTTGGCGAAAAGCGGAGAACGGGATTTTAACCAATTTCTGGTTTGTTTCCCGGTACAAAAAGGTTTCTCGCCAAGTGGCCTCGGAAACCCTGGCCTTGGTCGGCTTCGCGAAATATCCCTCGTTTCCGAATTGATCGATGGCATTGACGCGTTTGAATTCCGCGTTTTGAATCCCATGGCCCTTGGAATAAAAGATCGGGCTGTAAAAATCCGCCGGTCGCTCATTGGCCAAGTGATAGCTCTTTCGCAGTTCAACGTATTTCGGAATTTTGGTGAGAGCGATGACTTCGATCCGCAGTTGCAAGTAATGAGGAAGCGGGCTGTAGACGCTCATTCGGACCACGTCGCCCGGAAAATAATAATACATCAAACTCCGGGGATTGCTGACATTCCAGGAATTGATTTCCCGGCGGTTCACGTTGCCGCTGATCTCCAAAGCATCTTGATAGATGTAACGCCAAAACGGCCGGTAAGCCAATTTGGGGCTGGAACTGAGAAGATCCTCATTAACATCCGACGAAAGATAAGTCAGATTGAGCCCAAGTCCGGCGTCGCTTTCATGAACGCTTTTCCCGCCCATGTAAATGCTCGGAACGTCCATGTACCGACCGGTTCCGTCAAGATTGAACCGGGCTTGATCGGGAGTGAATTCTCCCAATTCGATCGTTCCTTCGATCCCCAGCCAGCGGTCCGAAGATGAAAACACCTTTCGGTACCAAGCTCCCAAAAAACAGCTGGGTACGGGCGGAGGCAAAACTTCATTTTCGATGATGCCGTCATAGACTGGAAGATTGGAAAATTTGCTCGTATCTATGTCCCGGCTGTCTAAAATCGGAACGACTTGGACGGTTAATGACATAGGTTTCCTCAACTTTCAAACATCATAATTTCATGATGGCTTTTTTGAATTCTTTGATTTGACTGATAAAGGTTTCTTTGGTCGGGCCAAGCACGATGGCGCCGATCATCAGGGCTTTGACTTTGCATTTGGCAATCGCGGGAACATCGCTCGGATAGATCATTCTTTGGGTCGGAAGCAGCGTCGGAATTTTGGAGATTTCCGAAAAAGCCAGATATCTTCCCAGATCCCGGGCATTAAGCCGCTTTCCGTATTCTTCATGAGGAAGGATGGATAATTCCAAAACATCGGCGATGAACGAATTGGTGATCGTTTTGACTTCTTCGACGGAATAACTGTAATCAATGGCAAAGAGGTTGGAGACATCCTTCCGGCCGCAAAGCGAGATCGGCATGTTTTGGCCGTAAAGGGAGATAAAATCAAACCCCATCGCCACCAAATCGGAAATGACGGTCTCGCAGATCTTCGTGTCTTCTCCCGCGACCACTCCGACCGGGATCGGCGAATCTTTCAGGATCTTTTCCAAAACCGGGCGCTGTTCTTCCAGCGAGCCAAACATCCTCTGGCTGGCATTGTGAAATAGATTAATGTGAACTTTGATGGCGTCGGCACCGGATTCCCAAGCGGCTTTCGCCAGCTCATAGGTGTTTTCGGGAAGGCTGACCACCAAAGTCATTTTCTTGCTGTTTAAATTATTAAGAATTCGACTCATGTTTTTTCCTTTCAAATATTCTTTTTATTTCGATGTAGAGAAAACGGACTCCGTAATAGATGATTTGATAAAAGGCAATGAAGCGGAAGGGCTCGATGGGGATCTTGACCAACCCGGCTTCGATCAGCCGTAAGTCGATCAATCTGATGATCAGACTGATTCCGACCGCAATGATGATGTTGATTACGGTATTAAGAAGCAGTTTCCAGCCTTTGGGGTATTTGGCCGTGTTTCCTTTTCGGATGGTCAGGTAAAACAAGTCCACGACGAAGGCATTGATGATCCCCAAAAACAACCCGATGGCCAAGTGTTGGAATCCCATCATCATATGGACAACGACGACAACCATTCCGATCACCCACGACCGCAGCAGAAATATTTTCAGATGGTCTTTCATTATTTATCCGATCCCAGCACTAATCCCTTGACGAAATATTTCTGAAGTAGCGGATAGAGGATAAGTATCGGCAAAGTCGCGGAGAAAATGGTGGCCGCCCGGATGGATTCCGTGGACAAGCTTTCGGCGATCTCCGGCGGAAGTTCATGGGCGGGAATATAGGCCATGTTGAGCAGGGTCTGTAAATAGGTTTGAAGCGGCATATTTTCCGGAGTGGATATGTAGATCATACCGTTGAAGTAAGCGTTCCAGAACCCGACCGCGTAAAACAAAGCCACGGTGGCCAAAGTCGGAAGAGACAGTGGCAAAGTAATCTTTAAGAAGATCTGCAGTTCGGTGGCACCGTCGATCTTCGCGGATTCATACAAAGCTTCGGGCAAAGTCTCAAAATAATTCTTGACCAAGAGCATGTTGTAAGTGGAGATCAGGCAGGGCAAAATCAAAGCCCAGCGGTTGTTTCTAAGCCCGATCTGGTTGATCAAAAGGTAGGTTGGGATCAGCCCGCCGTTGAAAAGCATGACAATGATGAAGATGATCAGGAAAGTTTTCCGGGCCCGAAATTTCGGTAATGACAGCGGGTAAGCCGTCAGCGTCGTGACCACCATGGCCAAAAGCGTTCCAACCACGGTGATGAAAAGGGAATTCTTGAGACCGTTCCAAAACTGGCGGTTTTCCATGACGAACTGGTAAGCGCTGAGCGTGAACCGTTTCGGCCAAAAACTGACCGATCCGTTGGAAACGGCTACTTGATCAGATAATGAAGTGGCCAGTAAATTCAGAAACGGCAGGATGATGGTCAGTCCGAAGATGGTCAGAACGATATAGACCACCACGCTGAATATTTTGTCACTGCGTGATTCAATCATATTTTACCACAATCCTTTCTGGAAAATCTTGCGGGACAGCCAATTTCCCCCCAGGACCATCACCAGAGCGACGATGGAATTGAACAAACCGACGGCGGTGGCAAAACTGTAATTTTGTTGGCCCAGACCGGCTCGGTAAACCAAAGTTGACAAAATATCGCCTTTGTCATAAACAACGTAAGAATACATGTTCAGGATCTGGTCGAATCCCGCGTCCAAAATGGCGCCGATCCGAAGAATGAACAGCATGACGATGGTGTTCGAAATGGACGGGAGGGTAATGTAAATGATCTGTTGAACCTTGTTGGCTCCGTCCATTTTGGCGGCTTCGAACAGTTGGGGATCAATTCCCGTTATGGCCGCAATGTAAATGATGGCATTCCATCCGACTTCTTTCCATCCCGCCGAAATGACGATCAAGCCCCGGAAAATGTCGTTGTTTCCGAAAAAGGCAATCGATTGGGTAATGACGCCGGCGCTTTTCAGCCAGTTGTTGATGACTCCGTACGGTCCGAGGATTTGAATGAACAAGGCCGTTACCACAATCCAGGAAAGAAAATGGGGAAGGTAAATGATGGTCTGAATGGTCTTCTTGTACCATTTGCTCCGGATGTCGGTGATCATGATCGCCAGCAGGATCGGAATCGGGAACAGGAAGACGATTTTATATGTACTGATGATCAGTGTGTTTTCAAAAGCATTGGTGAAATCATCATTCGCGAACAGGGCTTTGAAATGGGCAAAACCGACCCACTCGCTTTTGATGATGGACTCGATCGGCGAGCCGCCGGCGAAAATGTCATAATTTTTGAAAGCAATGACGATTCCGCCCATGGGCGTATAATTGAAAATCAAAACCAATATTAACCCGGGTATCAAAAACAAGTACAAAGCACCATATTGTTTCAGGTGTTTTAAAAATTTATTGGGTTTCTTCTGGGGGTTCATTTTGGTGCTCCTCTTCTTTTATTAAGTATTTTTTCCAAACCGGCAGATACAAAGTGCATATCCACAGGCTGATCAGGCTGAAAAGCATGATCAGAAGCAGGACCGTGACATAATAGATCAGAACATACAAAAGCAAAGCGATGCTGATCACCATCAGAATCGTTACGAAGATATGGCGATGAGCCACAAAAAAGGCCATTTTGATCAAATCGGAAAACTTATGGAACTTAAACAGTCCGTTCAGATAAAGAACCATGATCGTCAAAACCGAGGTTTCGATGATCGCGAAATACTGACAAACGATGATCAGTTTTCTTAAGAAATCGCCATATTCCAAAAGCAATACATTGTCCAGATTGACGATGCAAAGATAAAGGATGACGGCGGCGATGATGCCAAACCCGAAACTGTATTTGAATTTTTCTTTGATGATTTTCCAGAATTGTTTTATTATACCATATTCCTGAAAATCTTTAGACAAAAGTTTGTTGGTAAAATGAAAAAGAGCACTCGTTGCTGGGGCAGCCAATATTCCCAAACTTAAACAGATTGAAAGAATATATATCACATTTAGTATCATTAAATGTCCCAAAACAACGAGTGCTCTTTTCATTACCTTTTCCTCCGAAACAAAAGTTTAATTAATCGCTGAGGGTTGCATACCAAACATTAACTTCAGCAGTTGATTCGGTGAGTTTCGCATCCGAAACCAATTTCGCTATAAATTCAGCGTGAGTTTGTTGCGTCCCTTGGCCGGTAATAACGCTGGTTAAATAGTCAGTCGTCAGTTGTGACAACATAGCTTTGTTGGCTCCGTAAATGGTGAATCCCGGCGCCAAACCAACTGCGTCATAAATTCCGACGCTGGTTTTTTGAGCTTCAGTGTTCATGCCTTCCCAAACAAATTGTTGGCGAGGGTTCTTGCGGGCACGGCATTGCCAGTATAAGGAATAATCATCTTCGCGAATTCCGGTCAGGAAATAATCGGCTTTATTGAAAGAATCAAACGGAATTTTTTGTTGGGCATCCGGAGTCAAAATCGGGAAGTACTTTCCGTCAACAACAGTATGATGGACATTCTCTTCGCCGATGGTCAGTTTCTTGAAGTTGACTGGATCCATTTTTTCGTTCATCCATTTCAAAACGGCGATCGCGGTCGATTCCATGTATTTAGGAATGGCGTAGAAATAAACGATCGAATAGTCCATCTTGGCTTGACCTTTTCCCGGAGTCCCGTAATTGGCATCGCCAAGCAATGAATCGATGAAGTATAGATAATCAGCTGCGTGTTCAATCAGATAGGCTTCGGTTTGTCCTTCGGCGGCAGCGATTCCGTTAATGATCCCGTTTCCGCTCCACCAAGCATCCAAAGTAACGCCGACGGTTCCGTTTTGCAATCCTGCCCGGCTATTGGCGCCGTAATTCGGGGTGGTCAGGTAACCGTCTTGCATTACGCCCAGATCAACAAGTTCTTTGATGTAGTTGGCATAATCGGTGAAGGCTTCGGTTTCGGTCCAATATTTTAAAGTTCCGTCGGTTTGTTCAACCCAATCGGTGACGATTCCGAAAGCTCCGCGGATCGGTTCAATGTTGTGCGAGCTGGCGCTGAAAGGAATAAAAGTTGCTCCCATCGCCGTCTTTAAAGCCACCAAAGCATCTTTGAATTCCGTCAAGGTGGTAGGAATGGCAATTTCGTTTTCCACGAAAATGTCTTTTCTTAAGAACAAAGCGCTGTTGATGTTGTTTGAAGGGTTCTTCTGAGGAACGCCGTAAATCTTTCCGTCATAAGTGGCGGTCTTCCATACTTCTTCGCTGACGGTGGAAGTGATGTTCGGGGCGTATTCTTCAAGAAGCGCGCCAATGTCAAGCAAGGCTCCGACGCTGCGCAACTGGTCAAATTGAGTCGGCGCCAGCTTCAACAGATGGTATTGGGCTTGGCCAGCAATATCCAAGTAAAGTTTCGTGTTGGCCGATACTCCGTCCTGAGGAAGGAAATCGTACTGGACATCTACACCGGTAATTTCTTCGATTAGTTGATGAACATAATCGGTTTCCGGATCAAAAGTGTCAAAAGGTCCGTAAATTTTGATCACATCCAATGATTCGATGACATCGTCTTCTTTGTTGCAGCCAACAACCGTGAAGACCGAGACAAGCATGAAAATGGCAATTAAAATTTTCTTAAACATTCTTCTCTCCTATTCTTTGCAATTCTAGTAAAAAGCAAAACGTGAGAACGTTTACACTCACTGATGGCATTATATCACCGGTTAAATGTATAGTCAAGTCGTTTGTAAAAATATTTTTGTTTTTGTTTACGGAAATCCCCTTTATTTTCGGTTAAGATGTGATAGAATGTTGGCGAGGTAAATTATGAGCACAAAAATCGGTTTTATTCCTTTGGACAGCCGTCCATGCAATTATGACTGGATATTTTCGCTGGGGAAGATGGCGCACGCCGAACTGTTTTCGATGGAAAGATCCAAATTGGCTTCTTTGCACAAGCAATTGGATTTCGCAGAGATTAAGGAATTTATAGAGAAAAATTTTCAAAATTGGGACTACATGCTCGTTCCGATCGATGCTTTGGTCAGCGGCGGTTTGATTCAAAGCCGCAGCGCCAATTTCACGGATGAGGAGCTCTCCGAAAGGCTTGGGTTGCTTCGAAAAATAAAATCCGAAAAACCCGATTTAAAGATCTTGGGATTCGATACCGTCCTACGGACCTCCATTTCCACTTTTGATGAAAAAACGAGGAATTATTGGATGCTGATCAACGAATATAGCAAATACAAGGGCCGCTTCTTGCTTTGTGGCGAGAAAGCGGATGAGATCCAATATAAAAAAATCAAAGAAAGTCTTCCGCCAACGGTACTAAGAACTTACGAACTGGCCCGAGAAAATAAGCATAAAGCCAATCTCGCTTCTTTAGGCCTTTTAAAGGATAAAGTGTTAGATTTGCTGCTTCTGCTTCAAGAAGATTCGATGCCGGACGGCTTGCAAAAACTTGAGCATGGCATCCTTGAGAATTATATCCGAACCAATCGCTTGGAAGATCGGGCTTGGTTATACAACGGGACTGACGAGGGAACCTGCCTGCTGTTGGCCAAAGCCCTCCAAATCTCCCAGAAGAAAAAATTGCTCTATCATCTTTTAGTCCCGGACCGCCGGCTTTTGGATAAGGTCCTTCCTTTTGAGGACCGAAAATTCTCGGAAAATTTAACCAAAATGAGCCAAGTCTTGCAAATGAGCGAAACGGATGATTTGAAGGCCGCCGACTTCGTTTTGGGGATTTATGTCAATGAAGACGCTTCAAAAATGGAGATCGCGGACCGCGAGAAAGCGATGGCTTTTCAAGATAACGATTATTCCCAGAGCTTCATTAAAAATATCAACCGGGTATTGAAAGAGGGATATCCGACTTTCCTTTTGGACATCAGCGCCCCCAACGGCGGATGCTATGATTTTTTGAAGAAGATCGACTTTTTATCGTTAACAGGGTTTAGCGGATGGAATACGGCTTCGAACTCGACGGGAAGTCTTTTGGCCCAAGCTTATGTCTATTGCGCGGAATCAAACAAAACCGAAACCATAAACCATTTCCAATTCTTGGCGGAAAGAGTGATCGATGATTGCTTTTATCAGGATGTGGTCCGCGGGAGGATCCACGAATATCTGCGGCTCCACTCCATCAACATGTTTTATTTTCCGGATAACCCGGAGGTTGAAGTATTGTTAAACAAGTGGTTGCATGAAATTTCGGATCCGTATTTTTCCATCCCTTATGTGGCGACTTTTCCTTGGAAACGATCCTTCGAAATAAAAATCGAATTTCAGAACCGATAAAATAAAGACACCTTTTGCCAAGGTGTCTTCAGACTGATGACAAACCCCATTTCCAAAGATGGGGTTTGTTTATTTTCCCACAATTAACCCAAAACGTATATGAAATTCCGATTTTATGTCTTTAAAAGCCAAATATTTAGTGTTTTTGTCCCATTTTAAAACAAGATAAAAATGAGCGTTGACTTTGTCAACGCTCTGAAGACACCTTTTGCCAAGGTGTCTTTTCGTTATTCCTGTTTCCGATAACGCATCTTTTTGGGAATCGGCGGAATGAGGGCAACCAGTTTTTTGATCCCCATGGCCGCCAAAAGCACAATGTAAGCGACGAGGACGAATCCCAAAACATCGGCCACCAGAAAGACCGCGTATCCGAATTTGGCCTGGATGGCTGACAAGACCGGCAGATGACAAGGATAATACGGGCCAACAAAGAACATATTGAAAGTCCCGTCGACGTTTTTGAAGAGCAGATTCATGGCGATGGCCATCGCAAACATGATCAAAAAGACCGCCGAAGCTCCCAAGAGGCTTTTGCCCGATAGTTTGGTTCGTCCGGAAATGAGAACGTAGAAACCGATGATCACGATCAATCCGTGATGGACCATCGTCTGGATGCTGATCCCCAGAGTCGGGATAAACACGCCCTCCGGGTAAATCATGGCGGCGAGTCCGGCGAACATGCCGAAAGTACCCAAAAAGTTATACAAAGCGTTTTTCACTTTTCCGGGCTTCAGAAGAACCGTAATAAAAGCCGCATACATCGGAACCGAACAAAACTGGAAAGGAAAAACATACCATTGGTAATCCCAAACGTCCTTTTCAACCGTAAAGACCAATTGCTTGTATGCTTCGAAAGAAAGCATGATGATGCTACAAACCAGCAGGATGGTTTTGGCTTGTTTGTCATTGCTGTTTTTGTATCTGATGGCCAAGAAAACACAGACCAAAATGGTCAAAAGGCAAAAGAACAAGTGAAACTTCCCGTACATGGTTGGTGCAGCGGGAAGGGAGTAACTTAGGAAATCAATTATTTTTTCAAGAAGATTCATGTCTAAAACGCTGATGCGGTTTCTCCTTATTTTTTATGATTATCATAGATCAGCGGTGCGATTTTCGCATCGATCAGAGCCGCCAACTCGGTTGGTTTCATTTCCACCTGGAAGCCGATCTTCCCGGCGCTAAAAATGATTTTTCCTTGTTTCAAAGCTTCTTCTTCGATCACGGTCGGAAACCGGCTTTTCATTCCGATCGGGCTGCAACCGCCCCGGACATAACCGGTCAGGGGATTGATCTCATCAACCCGGATCATTTCGACGCTTTTTTTGCGGACGGATGCGGCGGCTTTTTTCAAATCCAGCGTATCTCCCACCGGGATCATGAACACAAAGTGCTCGGTTCCCGATTTTGCTACCAACGTTTTGAAAACCGACGCCGGATCTTTCCCGATCCGTTCCGCGACCGTGATCCCGTCAACGGCTTCGCCCTCAGCGTGCGGATAAGCATAAGTTCCATAGTCGATTTTCTTCGCGTCAAGAATTCTCATGACGTTGGTTTTTTCAATTTTTCGCATCCGTGATTTCGGCTCCGAAAGGAATCAAACACAAAACGGCCAATTTGAACCATTGCCTTCCGAACGGTATGCCCACGATGGTAACGCACATTATCGCGCCCACGATCAGACAGTTAAGACAAAGTTCCCAGCCGCAAAAAATCAGCCACAGGATGTTGGCGATCGGATGAGCGTCAAAATTGGTTTTTATGTCGTTTCCGAAGGGCCACATGCATAAATTGCCGACTTTGAAAAGCTGCAGGCCAAACGGGATTCCGATGATGGTGATGCAAAGAATCGCCCCGGCCAGGTAGCATAGGACGGCCATGACAAGCCCTCCCAGAAGAAACCAAAGGATGTTTCCCAAAATTTTCATTTTATTACCTCCGCGCTCGATTACCATTATACGCTTCTCTTCCTTGGATTTCAATAAAAAAGGAGAAAGGCGTCCAGGGCTTTCTCCTAATGCAATTCATTATTCCGGAACAACCCGGATCTTTTTTAGAAAGGCGGATATCGCCCACATGATCGAATAAGCCAGCGATACCAGAAGCAGAGTAATGACGAGTTCCATGATCAGCAACGGGTCTTTGGCCGGAATTTCGGTGTTGACTCCGTTTAGGATCCATTTTCCGGTATTGCTCAGTTCCAGCGTCGGTTTTACATGATTGGCGTCATCGCTGACGGTAGAACCGATTCTTTCGGCGAGGATGGTCGTCGGTTCGCCGTTGATGGTCCAATATCCCAATCCGTCGACCGCCAAGGCAATGGTATCCGCGTCATTTACGGGAATGGCGGTCGTGATCGAATCAATCTTGAAAACCCGTTCTCCCGAAA
>CAYQUB010000017.1:0-12234 GCA_964420625.1 uncultured Bacteroidales bacterium
AAAATGTTTTTATTATCATAAGTTGACTTTGACTTGTAAAAACCAATCACCTCATTGTTTTCATAATAAACGTCAATATAATCATCGCTTTCGTAATCATTAATAAGTTTTACATACCTTTTTAAAGTTCCTCGGTTATTTTCGTGAAAAAGAGTGTACCCGTCTAAAATCTGTTCATTAAAGGCATTTTCTGCTTGATAATTTCTCGTGGATGAAAATGCTGACGGAATGGACGGCTTAAGGATTAATGAACTATCTCCATAAAAATGAGAACTTCCTAGACCCGAAAACCAAAAGGAAATTCCACTATGTGCCCTATCTACCGCTTGTGATAAGGAATAGCCGTTTTCAATTTCTTTGAACAAATTAATCGTGAAATTACTTGTGGCAGAAGTATTTATCCCTTCGTCAAACCCTAATGAGCATTCTGAACCGGCTCTCCAGGCTGCTTCTGTGATTGTTTCATCACCATTTGATGTTTCGCAGGCTATCCAAGCAGAAAATCTATTTTCTGATAAATCAAAAATTACCGATGAAGTTGAAAAATCAAAAAAATCAGTTGTCCATAATCTAGTTACTGAGCCTTCTGAAATAGGTGTTCCAGTACTGTATGCTACTCTGTCGCTAGCCCCATGTCCTCTAAATACGTAAATCGAGGACCTAAGGGGTACTAAGCCTGTTACGGAGTCAATATTTGTGACAAATGAAGTAGTTATATCAGCTTCCACATTTATAACCGGGTCATAATAATTATAAGAATTTAACAAATTATAGCAAGGAATTGCACAGTAAGTTCTCCTGTCGTAATCACTTTCGCCATCTGCAACACTAGTGTTCATTCCGTGAATATACACATCTAAATCTTTATTACAATAAAATGAAAAACTGCTTCTAACAGCATCATAATCCCAAACCCAAATGTAATAAATTTCATTATTTTCAAAAGATACTATTTATTTTTGTCCTCCAGAAAAATTTGTGACGGTGCCGGGCATCCAAACTCCATTTGAGTTGTATACAACAATTCCAGGGTTACCTGTTATTTGATCTACAAAAAATGTATAATCGCCACTCACATTGGGCCTAATGGTATAAATGTTCTTCTCTGCAAAGTTGGAAGTAGTTTTGGTGTAAGTGGTTTCAATAGATAAATTTTGAATAAACGGTGTCTCCCCATAAGCAATTTCAAATTCAAAATCAATAGCAGAGCCACTAACAGTGGTTGTATTTAGGTAATAACAAATTTTGGAACCGTATGTATATGAAGATCCTTTGCTAATAAATTTCTCTGAACCACCTACTTGTGCAGATAGTTTATATCCCCCACTAATAGAATTATATGTCTCGGTAAATTTCTGGTTTTCCTCTTTATCATATAGATTTAAAATCGTATTTGAATTCAACTCAACAGCCGTGTCTGTTTTAATCATTGGAATATAATAATAACCGAACCCATTGCCGTTGTTTTGCCATTTTCTCTTGATTCTTTGATTTTCATTTCCAATAAATGGCCTTAGTGATAGTTGCGAACCATTTCCGGTTCCGACAACTGTCAAATATAGATTTGTTAGATTGTCACGTAAAAAGTAAGTTGTATAAATATCGCAGGCACGATCATCGACCTTCTCAAATTTCCATTTCATCTCAGTTTCAGAAAGAGATATCCGAGAACCATGGACCACAGACCACCCCAATAATGTATCATATTCAGCGTGTAAAACGTTTAAGTATGAACTAATGTTTGTTGCAATAGTGCATTGATTGGAACTTAAAGCAGTAATCCGAAATCTTTGAGAAGTCGTTGTATTGTTTGCAGCAGATAGCGATAAATGCGTTCCAGAAGAAGCGCTCGAAACCCCGAATTTTGTTAATGATGAATTGAAAGGTTCAAAAATATATCTATTATCACCGAGGTATTTTACAAAAAACATTTGGTTTTCACTTGTTGCTGAGATTGATAAAACAATTTTTGTTCCGGAAGAAACTGATCCATTTGCCAAAGTCATATATAAACCAGTTTGGACATTTTTTATTTTGTAGGCCCCTCCATCAACGATTCCACTAGTATAATACTTATAATCATCTTCCCAATCATTCGTTGAAGCGGTAATTATACTAGAACTACCTACAAAAATAAATAGAAAACAAACAATCGACCATATTCTTTTTTTCATTACTTATTTCCCCTTCTACATATTATGTGTTAATTCAAAAACCTTATTTCTATGAAAAGTTACGAAACATAAAACAGGGCTTTAAACAAAGGAAACTGTCTTAAACTTTCATAAAAGCGAGATTTTAGCTAACAGTTGTATTATAACCGTATTTTTATTTTTTTGCAAGATTTTATTTTCTTGGTTCTTTTCACGATAAGTGTTGAAATCATACCTAATAGATACCATAATTATTATCGTTATGGGGTTCAAATTAGCCGATCAGAAGGCTTAAAACTTTTTTGATTCTTTACCGCTCATCTTTCTTGAATTGCTTCTAATCCAAATGATCGGAAAGGCCATCAACCCCACTTGACAACGTTTTCACATTTAGATATAATAATAGACGTAATACACAGAGGTGCGTTGTTTGGGTATGGAGCCGATGCCAAGGGGATGAACCCCCGATGCGGCCGAAAAAGGCAAACATCGCCGAAAGAAAAAACGGGTTCATCCGTTTGGGTCTTGGTGGATAGGAGACTTTCTCATCCACTGTCACTTAAGGTGAAGCGCTGTTGTCTTTTCGAAGGCGACAGCATTTTTTACGAAAGGGGAGAATGTTTTGAGAAAACTCACGATTGAAAATTTGAAGATTGGCGATTACTGTTCTTTGTCTAAAAAATTCACCGAAGCTGATGTCATCGGCTTTTCGAAAGTATCCGGCGATGTCAACCCCGCTCATCTTGATGAGAGCTACGCGAAAACCACCATTTTTAAGACCCGCATCGTTCACGGAATGCTGGTTGGTTCTTTGTTCAGTGCTATTTTGGGAACGGAACTTCCGGGTTTGGGAAGCATTTACACCAACCAAAATCTGAAGTTCGTTAAACCCGTATTCCTCAATGACACCATTACCGCGACCGTGACCATCAAAGAGGTCCTTTCCGATAAGAACCGGGTGGTTTTTGACTGTGTCGCCAAAAACCAAAATCAAGAAACCGTGATCGTCGGCGAAGCCGTGATCATGCCGCCGCGTTAGGAGGGTTCATGAAAGGTTTTATCACCAGAGAAGATTTTAAGAATTACATTAAAAGCGGAATGAGGATCATGGTCGGCGGCTTTTTATCCAACGGCAGTCCTGATTATCTGATCGATGCCATTTTGGAAACCGATGTCAAAGATCTGACCATCATTTGCAATGACGGGGGCTTCGAAGACAAGGGCGTCGGGAAATTGATTGTTGCCCACCGGGTAAAGACTTTGATTGCTTCGCACATCGGAACCAATCCGACCGCGGGGATGCAAATGCAAGATGGCAGTTTAAACATCACCTTGGTGCCCCAAGGAACGCTGGCTGAACAAATCCGGGCGGACGGAGCCGGATTGGGCGGCATTTTGACCCCAACCGGGCTGAACACCATCGTCCAAGACGGAAAGACCGTCATCAGCGTCAAGGGAAAAGATTATTTATTGGAAGAACCGCTGCACGCGGATCTGGCCTTGCTCGGGGGAGCGATTGCGGACAAATTCGGAAATCTTCGTTATCGGAAGACCATGCGAAATTTCAATCCGATCATGGCCACCGCGGCCGATTTGGTCATCGCTTCGGTTTCCGAAGTCGTCGAAGCCATTGATCCGGAATGCGTCATAACTCAATACCCTTTGGTTGATTTTGTGGTCAGGGAGGAACGATGATGGACGGAAAGATGATTGCTGCCATGCGGATTGCTTTGGAACTCAACGACGGCGACGTCGTCAATTTGGGAATCGGAACGCCTACTTTAGTGGCTAATTTTATTCCGCCGGATAAGCATGTCATTTTACAATCGGAAAACGGGATCATCGGCATCGGCCCCTTGGCCGCCGAACCCGGAGAACTGGTCAACGCCGGGGGGATCCCCGCGACCATCGTTCCCGGGGGAGCGTTCATCGATTCTGCGACTTCCTTCATGTTCATTCGCGGCGGTCATGTTGACGTTACCGTTTTGGGGGCTTTGGAAGTGGATGAAGAAGGAAGTTTGGCTTCCTGGATCATCCCGGGGAAGAAAGTTCCTGGGATGGGCGGAGCCATGGATTTGGTGGTCGGGGCCAAAAAAGTCATCATTGCCATGCCCCACACCAATAACGGGAGATCCAAAATACTGAAAAAATGCACATTGCCTTTGACGGCTTATAAAGAAGTTAATTTGATCGTGACCGACATGGCGGTCATGGAAGTCCGGGCGGACGGACTCCATCTGTTGGAGATCCATCCGAGCTATACCATCGAACAAGTGGTAGCCGCGACCGAAGCTACGCTGATCATTGATCAAGTCATTCCGATGAAAGGAGCGATATTATGAAAGTTATGTTACGTTTGCGAATGTCCGCTCATGATGCCCATTATGGCGGGAATCTCGTCGATGGCGCCCGGATCGTAGGTCTGTTCGGGGATGTGGCCACCGAGTTGTTGATTCGCCAGGATGGCGATGAAGGCCTGTTCCGGGCTTATGACAAAATGGATTTTCTGGCCCCGGTTTACGCCGGCGATTATTTGGAAGTGACCGGCGAGATCACTGAAGTTGGCAATACTTCCCGAAAAATGAAATTTGAATGTTATAAAGTCATCGCGGCTGAACCGGAAGTTGCGCCTTCCGCGGCCAAGTTTTTGGAACGCCCGATTTTGGTAGCCAGCGCGAGCGGGACCTGCGTGGTTCCCAAACCGCTGCAGAGGAAATGAACCATGGAAAAACTGATCATCACCTGCGCTTTGACCGGAGCGGAAGTCACCAAAGAGCAGAATCCGGCCGTTCCTTATACGGTTTCGGAAATGGCCGAATCCGCTTTCCAGGCTTATTTGGCCGGGGCCAGCATCATTCATCTTCACGCTCGTTTTGATGACGGAAAACCGACGCAAGACGCTCAAAGGTTTAAGGAGATCATCGGCGCCATTCGCGAGAAATGTCCCCAAGTGATCATTCAGGTCTCAACCGGCGGCGCCGTCGGAATGAACCGCGATGAACGCTTGGCCCCGGTGACTCTGAATCCCGAAATGGCCACTTTGGATTGCGGAACGTTGAATTTCGGCGGGGATGACATTTTCATCAACACCGAGAATGACATTAAATACTTCGCGAAGAATTTGGAAGACCGCCATATTTTCAAAGAATTGGAATGCTTTGAAAAAGGCCATATTGATACCGTTTTACGGCTGACCAAAAAAGGCCTCATCAATCCGCCTTTCCACTTCAGTTTTGTTTTGGGAGTAAACGGCGGAATGGCCGGAGAAGAACGGGATTTTGAGTTTTTGAAAGGCAGCATTCCTCCGGATGCCACTTTCAGCGTCGCGGGAATCGGAAAATACGAATTCAGTCTCGCCGAATTATCGATAACCAGCGGCGGCCATGTCCGCGTCGGTTTGGAGGACAATTTATATATCGAAAAAGGCGTCTTGGCATCTTGCAACGCCGAATTGGTTCATAAGGCAGTGAAAATGGCGATCACCCATAACCGCGCCATTGCCACCCCGGAAGAAACGAGAAGAATACTTAGAATGGAGAAGAAAATATGAACAAACCTTGCCCTTACGGAACTCACCGCGTCATTTTCCCAGCTGGCGTCTTGCCACAAGCCGCCGATGTTTTGGATAACACCATGATTTGTCAGGATAACGAGATCCTGATCGATGTTCAGACTCTGAACATTGACTCGGCTTCGTTTACCCAAATCAAAAACGCCACCAACAAAGATGAAGAAGCCATGAAACGGATGATCATGGAGATCGTCCAGAAGCGCGGAAAGATGCAAAATCCGGTTACCGGAAGCGGCGGAATGCTGCTTGGGAAAGTGAAACAAATCGGAAAAGACTTGCACCGCAATCTGAAGGTCGGCGATAAAATCGTTACTTTGGTTTCGCTCTCTTTGACTCCGCTGAAAATCAACGCCATCAAAGCTTTGCATATGGAAAAAGACCAGGTCGACATCGATGGCCAGGCCATTCTCTTCGAAACCGGGATCTACGCGAAGATCCCGACCGATTTAAGCGAACACTTGGTTTTGTCCGCCTTGGACGTCGCGGGAGCTCCGGCTCAGGTCGCCAAACTGGTTAAAAAAGGCGATTCCGTTCTGATCCTCGGCGCGGGCGGAAAGAGCGGCGTGCTTTGCGCATATCAGGCCCGGAAGAACGCGGGACCGAAAGGAAAGATCATCGGTCTTTTGAGCAATCCGGGAAAATTGGAAGACTTGAAATCGCTGAATGTTTGCGACGAGATCATCATCGTCGATGCCCGCGATCCGATGGCGGTGCTTCATGAAGTCCAAAGAGTCAACAACAACCAGAAAGTTGATGTCACGATCAATTGCGTCAATGTCCCGAATACGGAAATGACTTCGATTCTTTTGACCAAACCAACCGGAACGGTTTACTTCTTCAGCATGGCCACTTCGTTTACGAAAGCGGCTTTGGGAGCGGAAGGGATCGCTTCAGAAGCAGTCATGATCATCGGCAACGGTTATACGGCCGGCCACGCGGAACTGACTTTAAATCTTCTTCGCGAATCCAAACCGTTATTTGATCTATTCGTAAAAAGATACGAACCTAAGGAGTGACGATAATGCTAATCGTTAATGATAAATATCTTGTCCGTAAAACCAAGTATTTTCCGAACGTGACCGCCGAGCAGTGGAATGACTGGCATTGGCAGGTCAAAAACCGGATCACTTCCGTAGACAAACTGAAAACCTTCATTGATCTGCCCAAGGAAGAAGAAGAGCAGATCAATAATGTTCTGTCCCGTTTTCGGATGGCGATCACCCCTTACTTTTTGACTTTGATCGACCCGGACAATCCCAATTGTCCGATTCGAAAACAAGCCATCCCGAGCATAAATGAGATGACGATCGGAAAACATGATTTGCTAGATCCGCTGGATGAAGACAAAGATTCCCCGGTTCCGGGATTGACGCACCGTTATCCCGACCGCGTCTTGTTTTTGGTCACCGACCAGTGCAGTATGTACTGCCGCCATTGCACGCGGAGACGCTTCGCCGGACAAACCGACCGGGAATCCTCTAACGAACGCATTGAAAAGGGCCTTGAGTACATCAAAAACACCAAGACCGTCCGGGACGTCCTCATTTCCGGCGGGGATGCCCTGCTTTTAAGCGATGACCGATTGGAGTCGATCATTTCCCGTCTGCGGGCGATCGGCCATGTGGAGATCATTCGTTTGGGGACCAGGACGCCGGTGGTCATGCCTCAGCGAATCACCGACAATCTCGTCAACATGCTTAAGAAATATCATCCGATTTGGGTCAACACCCATTTTAATCATCCTGATGAAATAACCACCGAAAGCAGCCAAGCCATCGCCAAATTGGCAGACGCGGGAATTCCGCTCGGGAATCAAAGCGTCTTATTGCGAGGGATCAATGACTGTGTTCCGGTCATGCGAACGCTCTGCACCAGGTTGGCGCAGATGCGGGTCCGCCCATATTATCTTTATCAATACGACATGTCCCTCGGCATCGATCATTTCCGGACTCCCGTCAGCAAAGGAATCGAGATCATGGAAGGCTTGCGCGGCCACATCAGCGGCTTCTGCGTTCCGACCTTCGTTGTAGATGCTCCGGGCGGAGGCGGAAAGATCCCGGTCATGCCCAACTATGTCATTTCCCAGTCCCCAAGCAAAGTCGTGTTGCGCAATTATGAAGGCGTCATCACCACCTATAACGAACCGACCGATTACGTGGACAACGGTAACGTCGAGTGTTCTTGCCCGGATGAGGAAATCGGAGTCAGTTCTTTGCTCTCGGGTGAAGTTGTCTCCCTGGAACCAAAGAATTTGGAAAGAAGGGAACGAGCATTAAAACATTAGTTGACCTTCTGGATCGGTATTCCCTGATCAGCCTGGTCGGGAACGCGAAAAACGCCGGAAAAACGACCGTTTTGAACCATCTGATCCAAGAATGCGGATCAAGACGGATCGGAATCACTTCGATCGGGTTGGATGGGGAGAAAATTGATCAGATCACCAATCTACCCAAACCGCGCATTTATGTAAAACCAAAGATGCTTGTGGCCACGGCCCGGGAATGCTTGCGCGAATGCGAAGCCGGGTATGACATTTTGGAAACCACCGATCTTTACACCGCTTTGGGGCCCATTGTCATCATTGCAATAACCGCTCCCGGAAATTGCCTAGTGGGTGGACCTTCAACGATCACCAAGATGAAGAAGATCATCCGGGAATTCCGAAAACTGGGAATGGAAAAGATCTTGGTTGACGGCGCGTTTTCCCGTCAGACTTTTTCGCAAATCGGAGGAGCCGTCATTTTTTGCGTCGGTGCCAGTTATTCCCAAGATATGGGAAAAGTCGTTCGCCACGCCCAAAATACCATCAAACAGTTCCAACTTCCGAAATATGATCTATCGTCCGGGCCTTTGGGAAGATCATCAAAGATTGTTGCAATTTACGCGGACGGTGATCGAAAGACGGTTGGAATCGATTCGACCTTGGGAAACGGGAAAAGCATCATTGAAACCATCGGTTCCGAGGTTCGGTTTTTGTATGTTCCCAAAGCGGTCAGCCAAAGTTTCTTAAAAGAATTTGTGAACGAACGTCAGCGGCTGAAATGCGATCTCATCGTTTCCAGTCCCACCCATTTGATGGTTGACGAACAACTGCTGAAACACCTGTTTTTGCTTGACCAAAAAATCTATGTGCTTCATCCGATGAAGTTGGCCGCCATTGCTTACAATCCGTTTTCACCGGCCGGTTATGTCTTTCCAAATGAACAGTTCAAAGCTGAACTTAAGAAAGTTACCGATCTTCCGATCATAAATGTTTTAGAAAGCCAGAAATGATATGAATAAACTTAATTTGGATCAAAAATTAATCGATGAGTCTCGGGTATTTGCGTCCGCGATTGCAAAGGACGTCCAATCGTTCATAGACGAACGGACGACGGCAGCGGTTGAAAGAACCGTTTGTAGATTGCTTGGGATCGACGGCGTCGACCAATTCGACGTTCCCGTTCCCAATCTGCTGGTCGATGAAGTCGTCAGGCATGGGGATTTGTCTTTGGGAGTATCAACTTATTTGGGCAGCGCGCTGATTGCCACGCAAATGACGCTTCCGGATTTTGTTTCCGCGTTTTTGAAACACGAAACCACACTCTGCGATCATTCCTTGGCATCAATCAAGGCGATCAAAGCGGTTTTGGCTCCGTATTTAAATAAAACCTTGGAAAAAATCCAAAAGAACAAACAGGAACGCGCGGATTATTTAACGAAATATCCTCCGAAACCAACCGAAATATACGTCATTGTAGCCACCGGAAACATTTACGAGGACGTCATCCAGGCGAAAGCCGCCGCTTCAGCCGGCGCTGACATCATCGCCGTGATCCGTTCAACCGGTCAATCCCTTCTGGACTATGTCCCGTACGGGGCCACCACCGAAGGTTTTGGAGGGACTTATGCCACTCAGGAGAATTTCCGGATCATGCGCAGCGCTTTGGATGAAGTGTCAAAAGGACAGAACCGTTACATCAAACTGGTGAACTACGCCTCCGGGCTTTGCATGCCTGAAATCGCGGCAATGGCGGCTTTGGAACGCTTGGATGTTTTGCTTAACGATAGTTTGTATGGGATCATCTTCCGGGACATCAACATGCAAAGGACCTTGATCGATCAATATTTCTCCAGGTGCATCAATGCTTACGCTGGGATCATCATCAATACCGGGGAAGACAATTATTTAACCACTTCGGATGCCTTCTCGCAGGCCCATACGGTTTTGGCATCGCAATTCATTAACGAGCAATTCGCTTTATTGGCGCACCTGCCCAAAAAACTGATGGGTCTCGGACATGCCTTTGAGATCGATCCGGCCATTGAAAACAGCTTTTTGTATGAAGTCGCCCAGGCCCAGATGGCCAGAGAGATCTTTCCGGAGGCTCCTTTGAAGTACATGCCCCCGACCAAGCACATCACCGGGAACATTTTCCGGGCTTATTTACAAAACACTTTGTTTAACATCGCGACCATTTTCACCAGCCAATCGATTCATTTGTTGGGGATGATGACGGAAGCCATCCATACTCCGTTTATGTCCGACCGCTATTTGGCGATTGAAAACGCTAAAATGGTGGCCACCGCCATGAAATCCTTTGGGGATGAAGTAACTTTCAAACCGGGGGGACTGATCGAGAAGCGGGCCCAAAGCACTTTGCAACAAGCTCATGATTTGCTTGAAGGGATCAAGAACGATACTTTGTTTAAATCTTTGGAGGCCGGAGTCTTCGCGGACACCAAACGAAGCTTTACGGGCGGAAAAGGATTGGACGGGGTTTTCAAGAAAAAAAAGAACTATGTCAATGTGATCATGGATGCTCTTTCGGAGGACCAAAATGAACATTAGGCCTTACGGGGATACCCGAAATGACGGGAAAGTCCAAGTGAGTTTCACTTTGCCAATTACGGGCGATGCAGTGGGAATCGAAAGCGCGAAAGCCATTGCCAAACAAATGGGATTGATCGATCCGAATGTTGTCCATTGCGAGAACATCGCCAACGGGTTTTCTTTCTATATTGTTTATGGTTCGATCCCATTTGGGGTTGATCCTTCGGTGATCCAGGTTCAGGAAATCAAGACTCCGACCATGTCCAAAGAAGAGATCGAAAATTTGATTGAAAAAGAACTTGGGCGCGACGTCGTGTTTGTTGGGGCATCAACCGGAACCGATGCCCATACGGTGGGAATCGACGCCATCATGAACATGAAGGGTTTCGCGGGACATTACGGTCTGGAACGTTACAAGCATATCAATGCTTATAATTTAGGCAGCCAAGTTCCGAACGAAATCTTTGTAAAGAAAGCCAAAGAATTGCACGCGGATGTTTTGTTGGTCAGCCAGACGGTTACCCAAAAGGACGTTCATGTGAGAAATTTATTGGAACTCGTGGAAATGCTTGAAGCCGAGGGTATGCGAGACAAAGTTTTGTTGATCGCGGGCGGAGCAAGGATCACTCACGAATTAGCCAAAGAACTAGGATACGACGCCGGATTCGGCCAAAAGAAATACGCGGAAGATGTTGCAGCTTTTGCAATAACGGAATTAATCAGAAGAAAGAGCCAAAAGTAAATTTTTGGCTCTTTTCTTATTGATTATTTGGTTATTTTTTAGTATAATACTCTTACTTGGAGTCATAGCTCAGCGGGAGAGCACTTGCTTGACGTGCAAGGTGTCGTGGGTTCAATCCCCTCTGACTCCACCATTTTGATTACTGTGAAGCCCCATTTTTATTAATGGGGTTTTTCTATTTGAATTTCGAAAAGAAAAACGCGATGTTGTTCGCGCTTTTATTTTTCTTTCGTGAGTTTTGCCAGTTCAATGATCTTTTCATCTTGAAGCCTAAACACCGACCATTCTTTTTGTTGGACGGCGCCTATTTTTTCATAGAATCCAATTGATGAAAGATTCCAATCAAGACACCACCAGTCAATTCGGCTGTAATTGCGTTCGGTTGCAACCTGAGCCAAAAAGGAGAAAAGCATTTTTCCATATCCTTTTCCTCTGAATTCGGGATAGATGAAAAGATCCTCTAAAAAAAGGCTGGCTTTCCCTTGGAAAGTTGAGTATGTATTGTAAAACAATGCGAAACCAACGGGGTTCTCGTTTTCTTCGGCAATTACTACTTCAGCTTGTTTTTCATCGAACAGCGTTTTTGTTAATTTTTCTTCCGTGGCTATTACTCGGTCAAGCATCTTTTCGTATTCGGCGAGCGCTTTGATGAAACCGAAGATTAACGGAACATCGTTTCTCTCAGCGAACCGGATGGAGAAACCCTGGATGGATGTTTTAAAAACCTTCATTATTTTACCTCCCAAAAGAAGAATATTATTGCTTAAACGAAGCAATGATTATTATACCATAAAAAAACAATTTCCAATGCTTGAGGGGTATTTTTAAAAGCTTTTGTTGTTAAATACAATTCTAAATCACAAAAAATGAAATATCATTTGCATTTTGGCAGGATTTATTATTTTTTGTGATTTAGAATTGTATTTAACCACCAAACCCAAACACACCCAACACA
>CAYQUB010000017.1:12244-13604 GCA_964420625.1 uncultured Bacteroidales bacterium
TGTGTTGGGTGTGTTTGGTTGTTTTTGGTAATGAGAAGACTCACATATCACAAAAACAGCCATATTCATTGTTGCATATGGGCCTTATTTATGATAGAATAACCCCGTATGAAACTTTTGTTTTATGCAGAAGAATTAGAATATAGTGATTATTTTTCATTGTGAAGTTAGCCTGGAAATAACTTTTTAATCAAAAATAATCAAGTTTATTCGAAAAAATATTAAAAAGGAGAAATTAATGAAGAGATTAGTCAGTTTCATCTTGTTACTCGTACTGTCATCCGGCTTAGTTGCATGTGGTTTAACCGATCAAGAAGCAGATCCTGAAACATTAATTATTCAGTTTGTTCCTTCAACATCCGTTGACTCAGCGCTACTGACAAAAGTGAAATCTTTGGAAGACATGTTGGAAGCGGAGTTAGCCGCAAAAGATTATGAAATCAATGTCAACATCAGCATTGGCACAAGTTATGCTTCGGTAATTGAAGCCATGGCATCCGGCCAAGTTCATGTTGCTTTCCTTACAGCTCAGCAATATGCCTTTGTAACCACCGAATATCCAGGAAAAGTAGAAGTTCTGCTGACTTCCGTTCGGAATGCTTACAAAGCGCAAATTGACTCTCAAGGAAACATCATTACCGATCCGGCCACCATCATTGCCAACGTCAATGCGGCTGGTTATGACGGAACCACCAATTCGGCCGTAAAGGTAAGTTCTTATTATTCCATGTTATTGGTCAGAACGGCTGATTATTCCCAGTATCAAACTGGCGGAATCGCGGCGTTAGCTGGCAAGAACGTTGGAACCCAATCCGCCACTTCCGGTTCGGGATACGTTTATCCGTCCTTCTTGTTGGGACAAAATGACCTCAAGTTTGTTTCCGGCACTCCAAATGCAGCCGCAGGCGAAGTCAAATCAACCGTAATTGGCGGCCATCAGAATGCGGTATTGGCGCTGTTGAACAACGAAGTTGACGCCGTCTTTACCTTCTTGGATGCTCGTTACCATGCGACTGCCTATACAGCATGGCAAGAAGCAAACCCAACCTTAAATATTTTCGAATACACCAGAGTCGTCGCTTTAACAACCGGGATTTACAATGATACTATTTCCACGGTCACCAGTTTAAGCGATGGCCTGCGTACTGCTCTTGAAGAGAGTTTCATAAACATCATCGCCACCACCGATGGCTATGCCGCTCTTCAGATTTACAATCATTCCGGTTATTTGCCAGCGGATGACGCCGATTACGATGGCGAAAGAGAATTGTACGCGTTCTTAAATCCTGCATCTTAAATAATTGAAAAAGAGGCCGTCAGTATGATTAAATTTGTCAATGTTTCCAAAACATATCCCAAC
>CAYQUB010000018.1:0-13512 GCA_964420625.1 uncultured Bacteroidales bacterium
TTGGCACCCAGGACAGATCGAGAATGGTGTACGTGGGATCGACCGTCCGGAAAATGGGTTTGACCTTCATGCCGAAGGCCGGTTCGCCCAGCGACAGGTAGCTCATCAGAATCGTGGGAATGCCTTTGAATTCGATATTGATGAATTCGAAATCGAAGAAGCCAAGAAAAACAAAGAAAACAAATAAAATTTATTGCTTTTGTTTAACCATTTGCGTATAATGGAATAGAGCCAAAAAACAGTTCTCAATTCGCTTGAGAACTGTTTTATATTTTTGGGGAGGAAAACCATGAGCACAAAATTCATCTTCGTTACCGGCGGCGTTACCTCAAGTTTGGGAAAAGGAATCAATGCATCTTCGATCGGAAGACTGCTGAAATGCCGGGGACTGAAAGTATTCATGCAAAAATTTGATCCGTACATCAACGTCGACCCCGGAAACATGTCGCCGCTGCAGCACGGCGAAGTTTTCGTTACCGACGACGGCGCGGAAACGGATTTGGACCTTGGCCATTACGAACGCTTCATCGACGAAAATTTAAGCCAATATTCCAGCGTCACCACCGGGAAGATTTATCTGCGGGTCATCGAGAAAGAACGGACCGGAAAATATAACGGCGGAACCGTTCAGGTCATTCCCCACATCACCAACGAGATCAAAGAGGCCATCACCAATGCGGCCGTATACAGCGGCGCGGATGTGGTCATCACCGAAATCGGCGGGACGGTCGGCGACATCGAATCGCTTCCGTATCTGGAGGCGATCAGACAATACCGCCGCGACGTCGGCTATGAGAACACCCTCTACGTTCACAACACTTTGGTGCCGTACATCGCGGCTTCGCAGGAATTGAAAACCAAACCGACCCAGCACAGCGTCAAAGATCTCCGTTCGCTGGGGATCAATCCGGATGTCATCATCCTGCGCAGCGACCGCAAGATCCCTCAACAACAAAAAGACAAAATCTCGCTGTTCTGCGACGTGCCGATCGAAGCCGTCATCGAAGCCCGGGACTGCAAGATCATTTATGAAGTTCCGATCATGCTGGCCAAACAAAAAATCGACGATTTCATCTGCCGCCACTTCCGTTTGGAAACCCAACCGCTGGATCTTACCGAATGGAAACAAATGATCGAAAACATCAAAAACCTGCAAGGCCATGTTCGGATTGCCCTCGTCGGAAAATACGTCGCCCTGAAAGATGCGTATCTGTCCGTTTACGAAGCCCTGAAACACGGCGCCTATGCCAACGGTGTTAACATCAAGACCGATCCGATCGATGCCAAGAGCCTGACTTCGGAAAACGTGTCGGAAATTCTCGGGGGTTATCAGGGGATCATCGTCCCGGGAGGATTTGGCGGACGCGATACCGACGGGATCATGTTGGCGATCCGTTATGCCCGCGAGCATAAGATGCCTTATTTGGGAATTTGTTACGGAATGCAGCTGGCGATGGTCGAATTCGCGAGAAACGCGCTCCATCATCCGGAAGCGACCTCCAAGGAACTTGATGAAAACGGAAAACTTTTGGTCGTCGATCTCAAAGACTATCGAAAAGGGTTCGGCCAGCCGATGCGGCTCGGGCTTTATCCTTGCACGATCAAAGACGGGACCAAACTTTCCGACATCTATCAGACCAAATTGATTTACGAACGGCATCGTCACCGCTATGAAGTCAACAACAAGACTGTTGACCTCTTCAGCGGGTCGGACCTGATCTTCTCGGGTTATAACGATGACGATCAAATCGTGGAAGCGCTGGAACTTAAAAACCATCCGTGGTTCGTGGCCTGCCAGTTTCATCCGGAATTTCTTTCCCGCCCCAACCGGCCTCATCCGTTGTTTGCGGCCTTCATCAAAGCCGCGCTGCAAAACCACGACTG
The DNA here is from genome assembly GCA_964420625.1 of uncultured Bacteroidales bacterium. Classification (GTDB taxonomy): domain Bacteria; phylum Bacillota_I; class Bacilli_A; order ML615J-28; family CAG-698; genus UBA2253. Next base: position 1,885 of record CAYQUB010000018.1, read on the forward strand.
AATTTCCAACCTCCGCCGAGCCGGAGGTTTTTTCATGCTTTTGATTCTTTACTAATTTGCCGGTTTATGTTAAAATAAACGGTCAAGAGAGCTCAAAGAAACGGCGATTGGCGGAAACGAGGCAAACGGGTATGAAGAATTATGACTGCATCATTGTTGGAGCGGGGCCGACCGGGCTCTTCTGCGCCTATGAATTCATGAAGAAAAGTCCGGAATCCCGGGTTCTTCTCATCGACAAAGGCAATGACATATATCATCGGAACTGTCCGATCCTCAATAAAAAGCTGGACAAATGCCCCCGGAACAGCAAAGGCGAGATCGGGTGCAAACCCGGATGCTTCATGAGCACGGGGTTCGGGGGCGCGGGCGCCTATTCCGACGGAAAATATAACATCACCACCGAATACGGGGGCTGGATGCTTGATTACATGGATGAAGAAAAACTGATGGAACTGATCAATTACGTCGATTCCGTCAACCTCGAGCACGGAGCCAGCCGCGAGATCACCGATCCCGAGACCCCGGCCGTCCGGGAGATCGAAAAGAAAGCCATCGCGGTCGGCCTGAAACTGCTGCGCGGAAAGGTCCGGCATCTCGGCACGGAAGAAAACCTCCGGATCCTGAAAAACATCTATGAACACATGAAAGACCATGTGGAATATCTGTTCGCGAAAAAAGTAACCAACGTGATCGTTGAAGAGGGATGCGCCGTCGGCGTTGAATTGGAAGACGGCCAGACCTTTTTGGGGAAAAACATCGTCATCGGCGTCGGCCGGGACGGATCGATGTGGCTGCAGCAGATGCTTGAATCCCACGGCGTCAAATTCAAAAACAACCAAGTCGACATCGGGGTTCGGGTCGAGACCAACGACATCGTCATGGAAGAGATCAACAAAAACCTATACGAAGGCAAATTCAAGTTCAACACCAGCGTCGGGACGACCGTCCGGACTTTCTGTTCCAATCCGAGCGGCCACGTGGTCGTGGAAAATCAAAACGGCATCATCCTTTGCAACGGCCATGCGTTCCGCGATCTGCGGCTCGGGACCGAAAATACCAACTTTGCCCTGCTGGTGTCCCATGAATTCGACGAACCTTTCGACAACCCCAACGAATTTGCCCAGGAAGTCGCCAAACTGGCGAACAAACTGAGCAACGGGTCAGTCATCGTTCAAAGATACGGCGACATCATCCGGGGCCGGAGGTCCACTCCGAAGCGGATCAAAGAATGTTTCGTCACCCCGACTCTGAAAGAAGCCATTCCGGGAGACCTGGGGTTGGTCCTTCCTTACAATACGATGAAGTCGCTGATCGAGATGATGACGGCGCTGAACTATGTGACCCCGGGGATCGCCAGCGATCACACGCTGTTCTACGGCGTCGAAGCCAAATTCTACAGCGCCCGCCCGGAAGTGAACGAACATTTTGAAACCAAGATCAAAAATCTTTACGTGGGCGGCGACGGGGCCGGAATAACCAGAGGACTGGCGCAAGCCGGAGCCAATGGCGTCTCGATCGCCCGTTCGATCATCGCAACAAATCCCATTCAATGAAGGACAAGCTTTCCCAAAAGGAAGGCTTTTTTTAATGATTAAATAAAATTGTATGAGCTGTGGTACAATGCTTTCGAGGTGATTTTCTCCGCCGCGGGCGGCCATGGTTTAACTTTATCCCGGACATAGTAATTATCCGGCCCGCGGCCGTCTATACCGGCGAAAAGATCTTCTCAGGCACGGCGGCCCTCGCGTTTTTGAACCATCCGGGATTGCTTCGCCCGGATTTCCTGAGCGAAGTTCCCGGGATCATCGGCGCCAGCGCCGACCAAATCGCGCAACGGGGTTTCGAAGGACATGATGGCAGTCGGCCTGATCATTGCCCTCGGCACGGTTGCGGATCTGATCCAAATCCGGGTCAAGACGCGGAAGGGAAACCGCCAAAGCAACTAATCAAAACCATTCCAAAAACAAACCGGAAACTTAAAATTTCCGGTTTTTTCGCGCCAGGGGCTTGACACTAAAATGAATAGGGGTATAATGTAATTAGCACTCAAGCCAATCAAGTGCTAACACCAAGGGAGGCCATATATGCAAATGCCAGACAACAACCAAGATCAGGACATCTTGAAGAAATTCGGACGCGACATCGTTGAAGAAGTCAAGAGCGGAAAAGTCGATCCCGTCATCGGCAGAGACGAAGAGATCCGCCGGATCATTCAGGTCCTGTCTCGAAAAAACAAAAATAACGTCATTCTCATCGGCGAAGCCGGAGTCGGAAAAACCGCCATCATCGAGGGTTTGGCCGCCCGGATCGTCAAAGATGACGTTCCGCTCAGCTTACGGGGCAAAACCATTTATGAACTGGATATGGGCGCTTTGGTCGCCGGGGCCAAATTCCGCGGCGAATTTGAAGAACGGCTCAAGGGCGTTCTCAACAAAATCAAAGAGAGCGAAGGAAAGATCATCCTGTTCATCGACGAGATCCATCTGATCGTCGGCGCCGGAAAAGCCGACGGCGCCATGGACGCGGGAAACATCTTAAAACCGATGCTGGCCCGCGGGGAGATCGACTGCATCGGCGCTACTACGCTGAACGAATACCGGATGTACATCGAAAAAGACCGGGCCCTCGAACGCCGTTTTCAACAAGTGATCATTCAGGAACCGACCGTGGCCGATACCATCAGCATCCTGCGGGGGCTGAAACCGCGGTATGAAGCCCACCACGGCGTCACCATCACCGACGCGGCTTTGGTCAGCGCCGCCGTTCTTTCCAACCGGTACATCACCGACCGCTTTCTTCCGGACAAAGCCATTGATCTCATCGACGAGGCCTGCGCTTCGATCCGGGTGGAGATCGACTCGATGCCGAACGAACTCGACGAAGTGACCAGAAAGATCAGTCAGCTGGAGATCGAGAAAGTTGCTTTGGAAAAAGAAAAAGACCAGGCCAGCAAAGAGCGGCTCGGAAAGATCAATGAAGAACTTTCCAATCTGAAAGACCAAGCCAAAAAGATGACCGAAAAATGGAACGCCGAAAAAGAAAAGATCGGCGCGGCCAAGGAAACCAAAAAGAAACTTGAAAAAGCCCAATTCGATTTGGATCAGTACTTCACCCAGGGGGATTACAAACGGGCGTCGGAATTGAAGTACGGCGAGATCCCGGCTTTGGAAAAGAAATTGGAAGCTCTGCAAGCCAAAACCGAAAACAACCTGCTGTCCGAAGAAGTGAACGAGGATGCGGTCGCGGAGATCGTGGCCAAAGCCACGCACATTCCGGTCTCCCGGATCATGAAAGGCGACCGGGAAAAGGTTCTGCTTCTCAACGAGACTTTGAAGAAACGGGTCATCGGCCAGGATGAAGCCGTCGATCTGGTCAGCGATGCCATCATCCGCCAAAGGGCGGGGATCAAAGACCAGAACCGGCCGATCGGATCGTTTCTGTTTTTGGGGCCGACCGGAGTCGGAAAGACCGAAGTGGCCCGCAGTTTGGCCGATGCGCTTTTTGACGATGAAAATCACATCGTCAGACTTGACATGAGCGAATACATGGAAAAATTTGCGGTGACCAGACTCATCGGCGCCCCGCCGGGCTACGTCGGCTACGAGGAAGGCGGCCAGCTGACCGAGAAAGTCCGAAGAAATCCGTACTCGATCGTTCTGTTCGACGAGATCGAAAAAGCCCACAGCGATGTTTTCAACATTCTGCTTCAGATCCTCGAGGACGGCCGCCTGACCGATTCGCAGGGCCGGACCGTGGACTTCAAAAACACCATCATCATCATGACTTCCAACCTGGGAAGCGAAATGCTTCTGAACAACGAAGATTCATCGAAGATCGATGCTCTGCTCAAGATGACTTTCCGGCCGGAATTTCTGAACCGGATCGACGAGATCGTCATCTTCAAACCGCTGTCCCGCGACACGCAGCTGAAGATCGTGGACAAACTGCTCGGTTTGCTTTGCAACAAACTTCATGAAGAAAATTACGACCTCGTTTTCACCGATCGGGCCAAACAATTCATTCTCGACTCCAGTTACTCGCATGAATACGGCGCCCGGCCGATCAAACGTTTCATCCAAAGAGAAGCCGAAACCGTCATTGCGCGCGCCATCATCAGACAGACGATCCTGCCTCAGGTTCCGTATGTCATTGATGCGGTCAACGGTCAGTTTGTGATCCAATCCTGAAACGAAGATCCGAAAACCTCAAGTTTTCGGGTCTTTTTTTGGCCTTTTCGGAATAATGACAAAAAAACGTGGAATTAAATTTTCCCATAGTGTATAATAGCAGTTGACAAGAAAAAAGAATGGGGTGAATCAAATGATATTGGACGGCAAGAAAGCGGCGGAGATCATTACCAAGAAAATTTCCGATGAAGTGGCCTTGATCAAAGACACCATTACCTTAGCCTTGATCCTGGTGGGCGAGAACCCCGCCAGTCAAGTGTACGTTCGCAACAAACAAAAAGCCTGCCTTGAAGCCGGGATCAATTTCCAGGGGTATTTCCTGGATGCCAACGTTCCTCAGAAAGAAGTCTTGGCGATCATCGAAAAGTGCAACGCGGACCCGAAAGTCCACGGGATCCTGGTACAGATGCCTTTGCCATCGCACATCGACGCCAACGTCGTTCTGAACGCCATCAATCCGGTCAAGGATGTTGACGGTCTGACCATCGTCAATCAGGGGAAACTGATGAACAATCAGGACTGCATCGTTCCCGCGACTCCGAAAGGCGTCATGACCCTGCTTCAAAGGTATTTCATCGAGATCGCCGGCAAGAACGCCGTGGTCATCGGCCGCAGCAAACTGGTCGGAAAACCGCTGGCGCTGCTTCTGCTTGACAAGAACGCGACCGTGACGATCGCTCATTCCAAAACCGTCAACCTGAAAGAAATTACCAAACGCGCGGACCTTTTGTTTGTAGCGGTGGGAATTCCGAAATATGTTACCGCGGACATGGTCAAGAAAGATGCGGTCGTCGTTGACGTCGGCATCAACAAAGTCGAAGGCCACATTGTTGGGGACGTCGATTTCGAAGCCGTCAAAGACATCGCTTCGTACATCACGCCGGTCCCGAAAGGCGTCGGGCCGATGACCATCGCTTCGCTTCTGGAAAACATTCTCGACTGTTATCACAAACAAACCGCGGCCGTCAAGGAAGAAACCAAAGATTGATCGTCAAAAAAAGGATAATTGTGAACATCCATAAAGTTTTTTATGGATTTTTGTACTTTACGAAGCAAGGAGAAACTTATGAAATTGATCGTCGGCCTCGGTAATCCCGGGCTCCGATACAAAAAGACCCGGCACAACGTCGGATTCATGTTCGTCGACGAGGTCCTGAAAAGGCTCAAAGAAAAAGCGGCCTTGGACAAGGGCCTGAAAGCGGAAGTCGCTTTGGTTTCTTACCGAAACGAAAAATTGATCTTCGCCAAGCCGCAGACGTTCATGAACCTTTCCGGGGAGGCCGTTTCCGCCGTTTCCCATTTCTATAAGATCGATCCCGAGGACATTCTGATCGTTTTTGACGATCTGGATCTTCCGGAAGGAAAGGTCCGGATCCGGAAGAACGGATCATCCGGCGGACACAAAGGCATGAACAGCATCATTCAATGCCTGGGGACGGATCAGATCAAAAGGATCCGTTTGGGGATCGGCCATGAGGACGGGATCGATGCGGCCGATTACGTGCTCGGGAAATTCAGTCCCGAAGGAAAAGAAATCATGAAACCGATCATCGAAAACGCCATGAAGATGCTGGACGATTATCTGGCGATGCCCTTTGAAGATTTCATGAGCCGTTACAATTAGGTGTCAAGATGAACAACATCATCGAACTGTTCGAAACAGAAAAACCGGTTCGGGAATTCCTTTCGAAAATCCAAATCAGCGAGTACGGCTATCTGGTTAACGAGTTATCCATTCACCATGGGTTCTTGTTAACCTATTTGACGTTCAGCCGGTCCCAAAAATTCGTGGTTTACGTGGCCGGAAATCTGTACCGCGCCAACCAGACTTACGAGCAGTTTTGTGCTCTGGCCGGGTTCGATCAGGTAAATTTATATGTTGTTGACGAGATCGTTTCATCGGAATTGGTGGCCGTGAGCGGCGATTTCCGGTTTGAACGCATCAATACCGTCAAAAGCATTTTCGAAAATCGCCCCAAGATCATCGTCACCCATCCCCAAGCGCTTCTGAAACCTTTGATCCCGAAAGCCCGTTTTGAAAAAGGGATCATCGATCTGCAAGTCGGTCATACCATCGCGCCAACGGAGACGGTCCGGAATTTGGTCTCGCTCGGTTACAAAAAGATGCCGACGACCAGCGCGGCCGGCGAATTCAGCGTCCGGGGCGAAGTCATCGACGTCTTCTCGCCGTATCATGACAGTCCCGTGCGGATCAATCTGTTCGACGAAGAGATCGAAAGCCTGAAATTCTTTGATCCGGAAACGCAAATGAGCGTCTCGAAGACCTCGTCTTTCCGGATCTTTCCGATCAGCGAACTGATCTATGACGACCAAGAGAAAGATCAAGCCGTCGAGAAGATCAAAAAAGACGCGAAGAATCCGCCAAGATTTTTGGAAAACGATCTGGCCGACATCGAAAATCACAACAATCTCGAACGCATCAACAAATACATCCGGTATTTCGCTTCCGAGCCGGAGACCCTGCTGCAATACCTTTCTGAAAAAACCGTTTTTTATGAAGATTACCAGCGGCTGGAAGAGGGGTATCAACACCTGCTTCTCGATCTGGGGACTTATCTTGAACATCTGGACAAACCTTCGAAACTCGATCTGTTCTTCTTCTATGATTTTCACAATCTCTTCTATAAAGTTCCCCAAAAAATTTATTTGAGCGAATACAAAAAAAGCCTGAACGGCGTCGCTTTGAACGATATCATCCCGATCCGGGGATACGGAGTCATCGACTATCAGAACGACATCCGGAATTTGGTCGCGGACGTCAAAGCCAACCCGAACAAAACTTTTGTTTTTGCTTTTTCGAAACCGGAGCGGTTGGGGCTTTTGAAAGAGATCTTCGTCGAAAACCAGTTGGGCTTCGAAACCCCGGATGATTTTCCGGGCGTGAAAAAAGGGAAAATCAATCTGCTGCTTTCAGACAACGCCATCGGATACGGATTCTACGAAAGCAATACGGAGATCATCACTGAACGGGAGATCTTCAAAGCGATCAAAGTTCCGAAAATGCGCTACCGAAGCATGATGCAAAACGCCAAACCGATCACTTCCAAGGAAGATCTCCAGATCGGGGATTTCGTCGTCCATTATGATTACGGGATCGGTAAATATTTAGGAATCAAGACCATCGGTCTGAAAGACATCCGAAACGATTACATCGCTTTGCAATTCTCCAACATGGAGTTGTACATTCCGGTCGAAAAGATCAGTCTTCTGGAAAAATACCAGGGCAGCGAAGGAACGGTTCCGAAACTGACCAACGTCGGAAAAGGCGAATGGGAAAAGAAAAAGTCCAAGATCAGAGAAAAACTGGAAGACATCGCCGGCGAATTGATCGCTCTTCAAGTCAAACGGGAGCAGGGATCGGGATTTAAATATCCCGAAGATTCCGATTTCCAAAAACTGTTTGAAGCCGACTTCGAATACGAAGAAACCCCGGACCAGCTCAAATCCGTCTCTGACATCAAAGCCGACATGGAAAAAGGCCTGGTGGTCGATCGGCTCATCTGCGGCGACGTCGGTTACGGAAAAACCGAGATCGCCATGCGCATTGCCTTCAAAACCGTTTATTCGAACCAACAAGTGGCTTATCTGGCCCCGACGACGATCCTGACCAGACAGCATTTTCATACTTTCAAAGACCGTTTTGAGAAGTACGGGATCCGGGTCGAACTGCTGAACCGGATGATTGGCCCGCTTCGCCAAAAAGAGATCATCGCCGACATCCGCGCCGGACTCGTCGACATCGTCATCGGTACCCACCGGCTCCTTTCCGACGATGTCAGATTCCGCGATCTGGGGTTGCTCGTGGTGGACGAAGAGCAGCGTTTCGGCGTCGTTCATAAGGAAAAGATCAAGAAAATGAAGGAAAACGTCAACGTCATGACTTTGACGGCTACCCCGATCCCCCGGACCTTGCAAATGTCGATCATGGGCGTGCGCCAGCTGAGCCTGATCGAGACGCCGCCGAAGGACCGCTATCCGATCCAAACTTACGTGGTTGAAGAAAACGACATCATCGTGAAGGAGGCCATTTACCGGGAACTGGCCCGGGACGGCCAGATCTTCTTTTTGCACAACCGGATCGCCGATCTCGACCGTTTGTACCGCAAACTGCGGCGGTTGGTCCCGGAAGCGCGGATCGCCGTCATTCACGGCCGGATGACCAAGACCGAACTGGAAGACACGATCCAGAGTTTCATAGACAAAGAATCCAATCTGTTGCTCTGCACGACCATCATCGAGACCGGGATCGACATCCCGAACACCAATACCCTGATCATTTCTAACGCCGATTACCTGGGTCTTTCCCAAATGTACCAGATCCGGGGCCGGGTGGGACGGACCGACCGCGTCGCTTATGCTTATCTGATGTATGACCAGGACAAAGTTCTGACCGAAGATTCGGCGAAACGGCTGTCCGCCATCAAAGAATTCACCAATCTCGGCAGCGGCTACCGGATCGCGGTTCGCGACCTGGCCATCCGCGGCGCCGGAGACATCCTGGGACGGGAACAGTCGGGTTTCATCGACGCCATCGGGTTTGACATGTATCTCAAGATGCTCAACGATGCCATGAACAAAGCCAAAGGCCTCAAAGCGCCGGAATCGGAAACTCAGCTGAACATCGAAGTCTCCAAGCACGTTGACGAAAGCTATGTTTCCGACGATGACATCAAGATCCTCATTCACAAAGAGATCTCGAAGGTAGCGACGGAAGCGGAAAAAGAAGCCGTCATCCAAGAATTAACCGACCGGTTCGGCCGGCTGAATCAGGAGATCCTGACTTACATCGAAGAGCGGTATTTGCAAAAGGTTCTGAAAAAATTCCAGATCACCGGCGTCCTCGAGACCGAAAACACTGTTTTGGTGGCCATTCCGAGGCGGATCACCGCCAAGATGAACGCCGAAAAACTGTTCCTGAAAGCCGCCGAGGTCAGTCGGGACATCCGGTTCGAATACAAAAACCAGCAGATCATCATCAAGATCCGGAAGAAGCCGAAAGACAAGACCTGGATTTTTCATCTGACCGGGTTGCTTCAGGAGATGTAACCGCTTTTTTGCTTATTGAAGAATAACGCAAATGGTGGTATAATTATGAACGTGACAGAAAAAGGAGATAATTTATGCAAAAAATTGCTGTGATTTCCGACGTTAACGCGGGATTGGATTACCTTGGTTACGATCCCCAAATCCCCGTTTTGAGATCCATCATCAATTTCGGTGAAGAACATCTCATCGACGGAATCGATATCAAAGCTGACGAATTTTACCAAAGACTGCAAAACACTGACCTTATTCCATCCACTTCCGCGCCGACGATCGGAGAAGCCATGGAACTTCTGGACCGTTACATTTCGGAAGGTTACACCGACGTCATCATGGTTTCAATTTCTTATCAGCTGTCTTCCATCGGCCAAATGATGGAAACATTGGCTCAGGAATATGCTGACCGGATCAAGATCCATGTCATTGATTCGAAAGCTGCCACCTACATTCAGGGATACATCGCGGTGGCCGCGAAAAAGATGGTCGATCAGGGCAAACCGCTCCAAGAGATCTTGGATTACTGCCACTATCTGGTCGACAACATGCATGCTTATTTCGTCGTCGACGACCTGACTTACCTAGTCAAAAACGGGCGTTTGAGCGGAGCCTCCGGGTTTGTTGGGACTTTGCTTAAGATCAAACCGGTTTTGGAATTTTCCAAAGAAGGAAAAATCGTCAGCAAAGAAAAGGTCCGCACTCATTCCAAAGCGGTCGAACGCGCTTTGGAACTGTTTAAAGCCGAGATCAAAGACGCCAAGAAAGTCAAGATTTTGGTTCTGCACACCGTTCGCGAAGCCGAAGCCCAAAAATTGATCAAACGGATCAAAAACGAATGCAATAACGCCGACGACATCGAACTGCACATGGTGACACCGGCCGTCGGGGCCCACATCGGCTGCGGAATAATCGGGTTTGGCTATTTTATACTGGAAAAATAGCGAATAAAGACATGACAGGAGGAACTAAATATGGCTTTAGTTAACATGAAAAAAATGCTTGAAAAAGCAAAAAAAGAAAATTATGCCGTTGGTCAGTTCAACATCAACAATCTTGAATGGACCAAGACGATTTTGACCGTGTCCGAAGAATTGAATTCTCCGATCATCTTGGGCGTATCCGAAGGCGCCGCCAAATACATGGGCGGATACCGGACCGTCGTTGGCATGGTAAAAGGCCTCATCGCCGATCTGAACATTACCGTCGATGTCGCCATCCATCTGGATCACGGGTCGGATTTCGATAATTGCAAACGGGCCGTCGACGCCGGATTTACCTCGGTCATGATCGATGCTTCCCATCATCCGTTGGCCGAAAACATCGAACTGACCAAACAGGTCGTGGATTATGCTCACGCCCGCGGCGTCTCCGTCGAAGCGGAACTGGGAACCGTCGGCGGACATGAAGACACCACCCCGACCAGCGGGATCAAGTACGCGGATGTCAAAGAATGCGTCAAACTGGTCAAAGAAGCCGATCTGGATTGCCTGGCACCGGCGCTCGGGAGCGTTCACGGACCTTACAAAGGCGAACCGAAACTGGGATTCAAAGAGATGGAAGAGATCAAACAGGCCACCAACAAACCGCTCGTTCTTCACGGCGGGACCGGAATTCCGGACGAAATGATCAAACGCGCGATCGCTTGCGGCACCTGCAAGATCAACGTCAATACCGAATGCCAGATGGCTTTTGCCAGAGAACTTCGCAAACTGTTGGCATCGGATGACAAAGTTTATGATCCTCGCAAGATCTTGGGACCGGCAGCCAAAGGAATCGCCGCCGCCGTCAAAGAAAAAATGCAAGTATTCGGATCCGTCGGGAAAGCCGAAAAGTAAAACAACAAATGACATCCGGATGCAAGTTCGGATGTTTTTCATTGAATATCCAACGGATGCGGTGTATAATTCAGGAAGCAATTGATCGGAGGTTGGCATGATTTGTTTAACCTGCCTGCATGAAAACGAAACCCCGGCGAAAACCTGCGCGGTCTGCGGATCGGACCTTTTGATCGAGGAAACCAAGCATTTCGTCATCCGCGGGGGCCAGAAATATCGGAAGAGCCTGTGGGCGGAAAAGATGTGCGCGTACCGCGATTACAAAAAGCCGGGTCCTTTTCTCAAAGGCGAGATCAAACCGATCGATCTTTCCTATCTTCGGGGGATGTTTTTGAAAAACATCCGGAGACAGACGATTTTAAGGCTGATATTGCCGGCTGTCTGCTTTTTCGGGGTTTCCGCGGTATTTCTTTCCGGTGCGGTTTTGGTGCGAAACCAACCGAATTTGATAACGGAAGGCCAACCGGAAAATGTGGCGGTATTTTCGTTTTTCGCTGCGGCGCTGACCTTTTTGTTTTTCATCGGTTTTTTGATCATGATCCTTC